>DAOUGF010000998.1:0-7147 GCA_034429295.1 Chloroflexaceae bacterium | reverse complement strand
GTGCGCCCCCTGACAAAACACGCGGGGTGTCGGGGGTACTCGCCCCCTGACAAAACACGCGGGGTGCGGGGTGGCAGCGCCCGCAGCAGGCGCGGGCCGCCTGCCCGCCTCGCCATTGTGGTGTATAATCGCCGCAACGGGCCGACGCCGAGCTGGCACACCACATGTCGCTGAAAACGCTCCAGGGAAAGCTGCTCGCCTCGCTGCTGCTGGGGCTGGCGGTGGTGATCGTGATGGGTCTGGCGACCGATGCCCGCGAGGTCGGTCGCGACTTGGGCGGGTTTCGCTGGGAGTTGCTCCCCGCCATCCTTGGCCTCACGCTGCTGAACTATCTGCTGCGCTGGCTGAAGTGGGAATACTATCTCCGCCGCCTCGCCCTCGGCGCCGGAGTGAGCCGCCTCGATAGCGGCCTGATCTTCTGCGCGGGCCTGGTGCTCTCCGTTACGCCAGGGAAGCTCGGCGAGGTCTTCAAGTCGGTCCTGCTCAAGCGGGTGAACGGCACATCGGTGAGCCGCTCGGCACCGATCGTGCTGGCTGAACGGCTCACCGACGGCCTCGCGATGCTCCTGCTGATGGGCCTTGGCCTCACCCTCTACCCGCCCGCCCGCCTCGCCTTCATGGCGCTAGTGGTGGCCACCGCGGTGGGCATCCTCGTGCTGCAGCACCGTGGCCTCTCCCTCGGCTTGATCAACGCTGTGGCCCGGCTGCCCCTCGGCGGCAAGCTCGCGCCGCGCCTGCGCACCGTTTACGAGAGCACCAGGCAGCTACTCGACTGGCCCGTGCTGGTCGTCTCCACCCTGATCAGCTTCGTCTCTTGGGGCTTCGAGTGCGCGGCGCTCTACTATGTGCTCCTGGGGTTAGGGGTGACAGGCACGCCACTTCTGCTGCTACAGTCCATCTTTATCTTCGCGGCGAGCACCCTCTTCGGCCTGGTCTCCTTCCTGCCCGGCGGCCTGGGCGTGAGCGAGGTGAGCAGCGTCGGTCTGATCGTGGCCCTCGTGGGGCTCTCCGCGGCGGCGGCCACAACGGCGACGATCCTCATCCGCTTCTGCACGCTCTGGTTCGGTGTGCTGCTCGGCGTGGTGGCCCTGGCATGGTTCGGGCGGCGCTATCGCGCTGTGGACTCTGGAGATTGGCGGCTGGAGACCGAGCCGCGGCAGGGGAGTTCCTAGGAGGAAGCATGGCATCGATCTTCTCTCGGATCGTCAGCGGCGAAATTCCGGCGGCGAAGCTGTACGAGGACGATCAGACGCTGGCCTTTCTGGACATCAACCCGGCCAGCAAGGGCCACTCCCTGGTGATCTGCAAGGAGGAGCTGCCGGATCTACTGAGCCTGCCGCCGGATCTGGTGGCGGCCGTGGCGAGGACAACGCAACTGGTGGCGCGGGCGATCGTGGCCGCGCTGCAGCCAGATGGCTTTAATATCGTGCAGAATAACGGCGCCGCCGCAGGCCAGGTGGTCTTCCACTACCACGTGCATATCATCCCGCGCTGGAACGGCGACCGGGCGCTCTCCCCATGGCGCCCCGGCAGCGCCACGCCCGAGGAGTTGCAGGAACTGGCCGCCACGATCAGCGCCCAGCTGGGGAAGGAGCGCCAATGAGCGAGGGCAGAGCTCCCAGGGACCCCGCCGAACGCAAGCCGCCGGAGTATGTCGCTGACCCCGCCAACCCACTGGCGGAGGGGCAGCGGCCGCCCCCTGATGTCGAGGAGGATGCTAAGCCCACCGAGACGATGGAGCGCCCCTCCCGCACGGAGATGGCGCCGCTGCTGCGGGGCGGGATTATCGCCCTGCTCGCTCTGGCCGGCCTGCTGCTGCTCCTGCTGCTGCTGGGCAACCTCGGCCTGATACGCCTGGGGTGGTTCGGCGCGCGGCCGGCCCCCACCCGCGAGCTGATCCTTGGCGACCCGACGCCTGCCGCGGCTGTGTTCGGGGGTGGCGCCGAAGCGAACCAGTCGACCGCGCCCATCCCGTCGCCCGGCCCGCCGCCCGGTCCGCCGCCCGCGGTGAGCCCGCAGTTCGAGGGCTTCTACTTCGCTAGAGGCGGCGAGCGCATCCTCGGGCGGCCGATCGCCCCAGCCGAGATCGTGAACGGGCGCCTGGTGCAGTGGTTCGAGCGGGCACGGGTAGAGCATTGGCCCGAGTATGCCGGCACACCCTACGAGATCCAGCTCGGCCGCCTCGGCGCCGAGTACACCGAGGGCCGCAGCTTCATCAACCAGGGCTACTTCGTGAGCACTGAGGAGTTGCGCTACTTCCCTGAGACCGGCTTCGCAGTCGGTGGGGCCTTCCTGCGCTTCTACGACCAGAACGGCGGCCTCGACAACTTCGGCTTCCCGATCAGCGAGGAGTTCGACGAGGTGCTCCCCGACGGCCGCACCTATCGGGTGCAGTACTTCGAGCGGGTAAGGATGGAGTATCACCCGGAGCACGCCGGCACGCTCCACGAGGTGCAGCTCGGTCTCCTCGGCACGGCCCTCTACCACAACGAGGCGCGCCCGAACACGATCCAGCCGGCGCCCACGCCGGTGCCGATGCCCTGAACCACATGCTGCTGACAACGAACTACGGACTACAGGGATGACCGACAACTCCGCCTTCATCGCAGTGGCGCAGCAGCACGGCTTCGGCGAGGCGGCCGCCCGCGGGGCTCTGGCGACGATCGCCGGGCGGCTGGCCGAGCACCGGCTCACCGCGCGCCGCCTCTTCTGCTTCCGCAGCGGGTCTTCCTCCAGGAACGACGATGGCCCTCCCGCCTCGCCCCCCGCCCGCCCACGGCTGCTGCTCGCCTTCCAGAGCGCCGACGCCGCCCTCGGCTTCGCCCAGCGCAGCGGCCTCGGCGCCGCCCCCAGGCTTGTCTCGCTCAGCTTGGAGCAGGCCCTGGCCGCCCTTGTGCAGCGCCCCGCACTCGAGGCGCTGCTGATCGCCGACGATAGCGAGACGATTGTGCGTGGCCTGCCGACCGGCCTGCGGATCGAGCGTGCCGCGCTGATCGAACTGCTCGCGGGGACCTCCCCTCAGGATCGACCGGCGCCATGATGATATACAATAGCGCGGCGGCTCGGCGCCTCAGCCGCCGCACTACTACCTCAGGGCATGGGCGTGGGAGGAGCTAAACAGTGGGCAGTCGCTTTGATGAGATGCGGATCTTCACGGGGAACGGGAACCCGTCCCTCGCCCAGCTGATCTGCGACCGAGTGGGGGTGCCGCTCGGCGATGCGACGATCGTGAAGTTCAGCAATGAGAATATCTTCGTCAAGCTGAACGAGAGTGTGCGCGAGAAGGATGTCTTCGTCGTCCAGTCGCTTTCCACTCCTAACCTCAGCGACCGGATCATGGAGCTCCTGATCCTGCTGGATGCCTGCAAGCGGGCCTCGGCCGGCCGGGTGACGGCGGTGATCCCCTATTTCGCCTACGGTCGCACTGATAAGAAGGACCAACCGCGGGTGCCGATCACGGCCCGCCTGCTCGCCGATATGATCCAGGTGGCTGGGGCCCAACAGGTGCTCACGGTGGACCTCCACGCCGGCCAGATCCAGGGGTTCTTCAGCATCCCCACCGACGAGTTGACGGCGATGCACCTGCTGGTGCGCTATTGGGCCGATAAGGGCTGGGACGATCTCTGCATCGTTTCGCCCGACGTGGGCTTCGCCAAGCGTGCCCGCAACTTCGCCGAGGCGCTCAACGCCCCGCTCGCGATCGCCGAGAAGCGCCGCGTGCAGCACTTCGAGGGGAACGACGGCAACCACACTTCGCCCGAGATCCTCAACCTGATCGGCGATGTGAAGGGCAAGCGCTGCCTGATCGTGGACGACGAGATCGCCACCGGCGGCTCGATCCTTGAGGTGGTGCGCCTGCTGGAGCGGGAGGGCGCCCGGGAGATCTACGCCAGTTGCGTGCACGCCGTGCTCGCCGCCAACGCCGGCACGCGCCTGATGCAGAGCGGCATCTGCGAGCTGGTTACCACCGACACGCTGCCGTTGCCGCCCGGCCTGAACTGGCCCGGCCTCACGGTGCTCAGCGTCAGCACGCTGCTGGCCGAGGTGATCCAGCGCATCCACAGCGGCGTCTCCGTCGATACGATCTTCACGCAGCGCAAGCATCCTGCGCTGGGGTAGGAGCGGGCGTTTGGATCGCGAATGACGCGGGTCGCAAGACGGCGCGCAGCGCCTAAACTTCGTCCGCGTTACGAAGTGGCGCGCAGTGCTTAAA
Organism: Chloroflexaceae bacterium; assembly: GCA_034429295.1. Lineage (GTDB taxonomy): Bacteria > Chloroflexota > Chloroflexia > Chloroflexales > Chloroflexaceae > OHK40. The sequence goes on along the minus strand of DAOUGF010000998.1, from coordinate 2,934 downwards.
ACACGAAACGCGAAATTTCGAAGGGATGAAAGGGCGAATGCGAACAGGCGAGAGGGAATAAGTGGGCACGGGTGACAACAGCTTTCGCGTGAGCGCGCTTCGCGGCATCGCGCCATCGCAGGCGGGTTTTTCGCGCAGCGTTCGAGTATTTCACACTCCAAGCTTCCTCGCCCTGCTCCTCGCCCTCGCCCTCCTCCTCTTCAGTGAGAGCGCCCGACTCACCAGCGAGCCAATCACCTCCTTGCCGCTCGACGACCGGCGCCTCGCCCTCATTCTGCTCCAGGGCTTCCACGAGGAGGAGCGCGATGGCCGAGGCCTGTATCGCTGGACGATGGGCGAGGCCCACGCTCGCTTCGCGGCGCCCGGCGCCGGCCCGCTCGCCCTGCGGTTGACGATCGGCTCGCCGGTCCCGGGCGGGCAGCCCTCCGATCTCACGCTGACCTTCGGCAACGAGCAGTTGCGTTTCCCCATGGCGCCGGGACCCCGCGTCTACTCCGTGCTGGCGCCGCCGGGCGCCGTGGTGCGCGGCAATGTCGAGCTTGGCCTCAGCAGCGCCACGGCGGTGGTGCCGCCGGATGAACGCAGCGTGGGTGTGCGGGTAGAGGCGATCGAGGCCAGACGCCTGGGCACGGGGCGTGCGTGGCCGTCGCCAGCGTTGCTGCTAGCTCAGGCCGTGATCCTGCTCGGCGCCGGGCTGGTCGCCTTGCGCTGCGGGGCGCCGCCCCTTGCCGCCGCAGCGCTCGTGCTCGCCCTCGCCGCGCCCCTGGCCTGGCTGCCCTACCGCTACCCGATCGTGATGCCGGACTACTTCGTGCGCCTCGCCGTGGCCTCCGCCTTCCTGGCGGCGCTCACGTTCCTCGTGCTGCCGCAGCTGGAACGCCGGCCCGCCTGGCTCGGCCCGCCCGCCGAGGCGCGGGCCCTCTGGGGCGTGACGATGCTCGCCGCGGCGCTGCGCCTCAGCGGCGGCCTCTACCCGCCCTTCGCCGCCTACGACCTCTACCTGAACCTGGAGCGGCTGATGGCTACCGTCGGCGGCGCCCTGGTGGCTACCAACGAGTCGTTCGAGTTCGGCGGCGGCGTCACCGTCTATCCCTCCGGCCCGTACCTCGTGCTGATGCCGGGAATGCTCTTAGGGCTCACGCCGAAGCTGGCGGTGCAGGGCGGCATCGGCCTGATCGACGGCCTGGCCACCCTGGCGGTGGCCGCCCTCGGGCGCGCCCTGGGGATGCGTGGCCGCCCGCTGCTCTTCGCCTGCCTGGCCTACGCCGCGGTGCCGATCAACATGGCTACGCTCTACCACGGGCACACGGCCCAAGCCTTCGGGCAGGCGCTGATGGCGCCGCTGGCGGTAGCGTTGCTGCTCGGCTTCCGCGGGCGCGGCGGCCCCTGGCCCTGGTTGTTGGCCTGGGCCATGCTCAGCGCCGCGCTGCTCAGCCATATCGGCGTGACGATCCTGGCGCTGGCGTGGCTCGGCCTGGCCTGGCTCGCGCTCACGCTGCGGCGCACGCTTGATTGGCCGACCTGGCGCAGCCTCACGGTGACGCTGTTCCTCGGCGGGCTCTGCGGCCTTGTGCTGGTCTACGGCCCAGCGATCCTCGCCCACTTCGAGACGGTCTCGCGGCTACAGAGCCAGGGTTCGCCCGTGAGCCGTGGGCCCGCCTACAACCTGATCGCCAAGGCGTGGTGGATCTCCTACAGTCCCGTCGGGCTGCTGCTCGCTGCGGCCGCGCTGCTACTGGCGCGGCGCTGGCGGCTGCCCAAGGGGGCGCCTGAGCTGTTGGGGGCCTGGCTCGGCGCGGCGCTGCTCTTCTGGGGCGTGGAGATGCTCACCGGGCTCCAAGTGCGCTACCTGGTCTTCCTGGTGCCGCTGGTCTGCCTGCTGATCGGCGAGGCGCTGGGGTGGGTGGCCGAGCGGCGGGCCTTCGGGGCGGCTGTGGCTTGGGCGACCTCGCTGGGCCTGCTCGTCTATGGCGCCTGGGTCTGGTATCCCGGCGCGTTCGAGCGCGTGGCGCCATCGATGGTGATGCTGCTGCGGTAGAGGAGAAAATAATACCGCCCCCCAAGCTTCAGCTTGGGGGGCGGCGGGGGGCGGGGGACAAGAGGCTCCCTACTGCTTAGCCCTTCGCCTGCTCGATCGCCTTGGTGAGGGCGCGCCTGGCGTAGACGCCGACCATCGCGCGGCGGTAGTCCTCACTGGCGTGGATGTCGCCGAGCACGTCCATGCCGTCGCCGGCGTTGGCAGTGGCGGACTTGACGCTATCGGCTGAGCCGTCGCCGCCCATGAGCGCCTGCTCGACGTTGGTCAGGCGCACCGCCATGGGCCCGGCGCCGGTGACGGCCACGCGGCAGGCGCTGATCGAGCCGCCGTCCATCTTGACATAAGCGGCGGCGCCGACAATAGCATAACCGCTGGCGGGGTGGGGGAACTTCACGTAGGCCGCGCCCTCGCCCGCGCCGAGCGTGGGGAAGATCACCGCGGTGATCAACTCGTTCGGCTCGAGGGCGGTTGAGAGCATGTCAGTGAAGAAATCGCCCGCTGCGATGGTGCGCTCCCCGTTGGGGCCCTGGGCGCGGATCTGCGCGTCGAGGGCGAGCACAACAGCCGGCATATCGGCAGCCGGGTCGGCGTGGGCCAGCGAGCCGCCGATCGTGCCGCGGTTACGCACCTGGATATCGCCGATCATGCTCACAGCCTGGGGCACCACTCCGCAGGAGCCCTTCAGGCCGTCGTGGCGCTCGAGCGTGGCCCAAGTGGTCAGGCTGCCGACATTCACGTTGCCGTTGATCACCACCCCGCGGAGCTCATCGATCTTGTTGATGTCGATCAGCACGCCGGGGGAGGCCAGGCGAAGCTTCATCGCCGGGAGCAGCGAGTGGCCGCCGGCCAGGATCTTGGCCTCATCGCCGTGCTGCTGGAGCAGGCTGATGGCCTCG
>DAOUGF010000997.1:0-4640 GCA_034429295.1 Chloroflexaceae bacterium | reverse complement strand
ACCGGGCCATAGTTCTGGTAGCAGTAGCAGACTGCGATCGGCGAGCCCGCCTCGATGATGGCGAACGACACGGCGACGCCGGCGCGGAAGCGCCCGCGCACCTCGTCGGGATCGTGGCCCCTAGCGACAAACAGCTCAAGGCAGCGCTCATCGAGCGTTTCACTGACGACGACGCCGGCCGGTAGTGGCCAGTGCTGGCCGGGCTGGCTGGTGTAGGAACTGAAGCCCGTGACGCGACGGAGCGCGAAGCGCTGCGCCACCGCCTCGTAATTGGCCCTGTCGAGGAGCTTAAAGATGAGCGTCCCGCCCACCGGCACCAGGTCGAGCAGCGCCGCAGCCGCCGCCTGGCCCGTGGTAGCGAGCAGCACGACCCTGTCGGTGAAGGGATAGTCGGCGGCGTCGGAGGGGAAGATGCGGGGCGGCAGCATCAGCAGCACGCCAGCGCTGTCGCCGTGCTCAAGGTAGTGGCAGGTGATGGCCGAGCAGTAGGCGTGGAGCAGCTTGAGCGGCGTGATGTGCTTGAGCAGGTCGCGCTCGAGGAAGGCGATGGCGCTGGCGTATGCGTCGGTCATCTACGCCTCGTTGGTCCATGCGTCGGCGCTGGTGAGGCCGGCGGCCGCGAGAGCATCGGCCAACTGGTCGTAGCGCGCCAGGAACGACACCCTTCCGTCAGCGACACGGAACCAGGTCGCGACATCGGCCTCACCGATGATCTCGCCCGTCTCCTGCGCGCGCCAGACGCCCCGCTGCTCAGCGACGACGCTATCGCCGCGGGCGTAGAGCCGCCGGGTGGTCAGCGTCAGCCCCGCCCGCTCCAGCCAGGCCCGCAGCGTCTCGTGCCCCTTAGCCTCGCCCCGCGGGCCGATCAGGGTGATGTCGGGCGCCGAGCGCGCCAGCACCTCCGCGACATCCTGGCGGTTGGCCGCCTCCTGCCAGGCCCGCACCGTCTCGGCCATCTCCTCCATCTGCGCCCTCCTGCGCTAGTTGTGCAGTTCGGAAGTGGATTGAGGGTTGGGTGATGACCGACGACAGACCACGATCAGGCAGGCTGAGAGCGGTCGTCGGTCGTCGGTCGTCGGTCGTCCCTACCACAACTCACTTATGGCATGCTGTACTGGCCTCCCGATCTATCAGCGCCAGCTTACCAGCCGCGTCAAGATGCGGCGGCGCGGTGTATAATCGAGCCTAGGCCCTCGCCCTTCGCAGGACGTCCCATGATCGCATCGCTCCGCGGCACGCTCATCCATCTCGGCGCCGACCACCTGGTAGTGGAGACCGGCGGCGTGGGCTACCTCGTCTACGCGCCGCGGCCTGTGCTCGGCTCCATCGGTGCTGTCGGCGACCAGGTCTTTCTCTACACGGTGCTGATCGTGCGCGAGGACGCGATGACGCTCTACGGCTTCAGCACCCAGGAGCAGCGGAGCCTCTTCGAGAGCTTCCTCAGCGTCTCGGGTGTGGGACCAAAAGTGGCCCTGAGTCTGCTCTCAGCCGGCCAGCCCGACGAGATCCGCAGCGCCATCGCCCACGGCGATACGGCCCGTCTGGCCCGCGTACCCGGCATTGGTAAGAAGACCGCCGACCGCCTGGTGCTCGAGCTGAAGGGGAAGATCGACCTCAAGGGCCTGCCAGCGGGAGCCCCGGGCGCGCTCGGCCCACAGGCGGCCGTGAACAGCGAGTTGGGCGAGCTGCTGATAAGCCTCGGCTACAGCAGCGCCGAGGCCGCAGCCGCCATCGCCTCCCTCCCCGCCGACGCACCCCCAGAGTTGGAGGAGCGCCTACGCCTTGCGCTACGCTATTTCGGCAGCGCCTAAGACATATACTGGTAGAAGCAGTGTAGTATGATGGGCAATCATACGCCGCAGCCCGTTGAAGCCACGTGGCTTGACCGCTGAAGGAGGTAGACTATGGCCGTCGAGCCTACGGCCGCGAACGAGTCCCCTCGCCCACGCCGCTACGCCCGGATCCCGCCGCTCTACAAGGCGCTGATCTGGACCTCGTTCCTGATCAATGCGGTGCTGCTGATCGCCATTGGCGTGTTGGCCGGCGTGCTGCTCCAGAACCGCAATCAGGTGCGGGCCCTGGCCGCGAATGGCTCCGTTTTTGCCGCCAATAACGTGGCCGAGCTCCAGGATGTGGTGGCCGACCTCCAGCGCTCTACCATCGTCTACACGGTGCCCCTCGACACACGCCTGCCGATCGAGCTGAATGTACCGATCAACCGCGACACCATCACGACGCCGCGGAATGTGGTGACGCTCACCGAGCCGGTGCCGCTCACCGCGCCCGCCGCGATCGTCTTCCCCGGCGGCGGCGGCAACCTCAACGCCACGGTCAACATCCAGCTGCCGGCCGGCATGGAGCTCCCGGTCGATCTCAACATGGATGTCAAGCTGGTCACCTCGATCCCGGTGCAGCTGGACGTGCCTGTGAACATCCCCCTCGCCGAGACTGAGCTCGGCCCGCAGTTCCAGCGCCTCGGCGCGATCGTCGACCGGCTGGTGGACCCGGTGGCGCCGCTGCTGCCGATGCCGGAAGTTCCGCCCGATAGCAGCAAGCCCAACGCGGTGATGCCGAAGGAGGAGAGCCTCGGCACCGCCCCGTAGGTTCGCTTAGCGGCTGCGTGTGTAGCTGAGCAACGACCGACGACCGACCATCGCCGGACGGTGGCCGGTCGTCTGTGATTCGGTGGTCAAAGCCCGCGGGCCTGTACTACTGGAGCGGCAGCCAGACGCGCAGCTCCGTCCCCTGGCCCGGCCGGGAGAGGATGGTAACCCGCCCATCGAGGGCGGCGGCCCGCTCGCGCATCAGGCGCAGACCGAGATGCTGGCCCGGCGCTTCGGCCACAGAACCGGGGTCGAAGCCGACGCCATCGTCCCGCACGAGGATCTGCAGCCCGTTGTCGACGGTGCGGAGCGTGACGGCGATCCGACTGGCCCCGGCGTGCTTGGCGGCGTTGTTCAGCGCCTCCTGCACAAAGCGGAAGGCGGCGAGCTCGAGGGCCCGAGGCAGATCGGGCGGCAGCTCGCTCAGCTCGAAACTCAGCTCCCAATCCTGCTGCTCCGCGAACTCGGTCACGAAGCGGCGCAGAGCCCCGGTGAAGCCGAGTTGGGTGAGCTCGATCGGCCGCAGCGCGAAGATCGCCCGGCGCAGCTCCTCGATCTGGTGGCGCAAGGTCGCCTTCACCGTGGCGAACTCCTCGCGGAGCTGCTCCGGCTCGCTCTCGAGCCAATCCTCCCAGAGATCCACCCGCATACGCAGGAAGGCGAGGCTCTGGGCGACGCCGTCGTGAAGATCGCGAGCGATACGGGTGCGCTCCTCAGTGATGGCCTGCTCCAGAGCGACGGCGCTGGCGATCTCACGGGCGCGGCGGCGGCTCCCCTGCACAGCCTCCGCGAGCTCGCCGCCCACAGTCACGAGCAGGGTCTCGCTCTCTCCGGGCAGCGCGCCGTCGGAGCTCTGGCTATCGAAGCCGGAGCGCTCGTCGAGATAGGCCTCCATCCAGCCGATCGGCGCCGTATTGCGCTCGGCAAGGGGCACAAGCAGCACGGCCGCCGGCTTCCCTTGGGTTGCTGCCGGGGCGCTGATGACGCGGGGGGCCTCCAGCTCGGCGGGCTGCGGTAGCAGGCCGAAGGCGGCGCGGGCGGCGGCGAGTTGCTCATCGCTCAGGCCGCTGCTGCGGGCGGTGTAGGGCGCACCCTGCTCATCGTAGAGCACCACGGCGGCGGCGATTGCGCCCACCAGGCGGGTGGGCAAGGTGATGGCGTAGTCGAGCACATCGTCGAGGGTGTTGCTGCTGGCGACGCGTTGGTTGAGCTCGTAGAGCAGCTCGAGGCGGGCGTTGGCCTTCTGCAGCTCGGCGAGCATGGCCGTCTCCCTGCGGCGACGGCGCTGCTCCTGACGGGCTGCCCAGCTGAGCACCACGTAGATGGCCCCGGCAGCGAAGAGGCCCCAGAAGATCCCGTCGAGCGCCGGAGCCAGGAGGCCGGTGGGGCGGAAGTCCAGCAGCGCAATCTCGGCGATCCGCGTCAGGGCGAACACCAGCCCGGCGACGGCGGCGAGGGGCAGGCGCAGCCTACGCAGCGCGGCGATCAGATCGGTGGCGGGGTGATCCTCGCGCATAGGGTGGTCCGTGGTGTGTCACGTATTGCATGATGCGCCTGGGATGCCGGCAGTGACGCGATCTGCACCACGCGATACGCAAAGCTTCCTCAGAGCATGCGGGCGCTCAGGGCGCGCCAGTGGATCGGCAGGGTCTCCTCGATGTGGCGGTCGGCGCTGCGCCAGGTATGCTGGCCGTCGGGGAGCGCGGCGACGGGCGCAGCATTGGCGACGCCCAGTGTCGCCAATGCCCGCAGCAGATACTCGCCGCGGTAGAAGTTCGATCCCCAGGGCTCGATCGCCTCAGGGCCATACTGGATGATCCAGCAGATCCGGCGAATAGCCGCCCTGTCGGCGCCCATCAGCAGCGTGATGGGGTTATTGGCGGTGAGATGCTCAGGGTCGCGCGGGCGACCGAACGGCCCGTCAAACATCGGCGCCGCGAAGAGGGTATCGCTGGGACGAGCGCGCCGGCCGCCGTCGCTGGCGTAGGGGATGGAGGCATCGAAGGCGCCCACGCTGGCGAAGAGCTCGGGGCGCAG
>DAOUGF010000996.1:0-6077 GCA_034429295.1 Chloroflexaceae bacterium | reverse complement strand
TGCCGCTGGCCCGCGTCGGGGTCGTCCCCCGCCAGACGATCTCCGTGGTTAGCGCCTCCGTCTGGCTGCGGTTCACCAGGAAGACGGCGCCGCGATCGTTCTCAGCGTCGTAGCTCGCGGCCACGTCGAGCAGCGGCATCGGGCCGTACTTCGCGGTCTCGTGCTCTGGTGATGTCACCAGCGGCTCCAGCGACATCCCGGCCGCGTTGTTGCTCACCATCACGAAGGGATAGAAGGTCGTCTGCTTGAGCAGCTCGTCGCCGCGGGTGGTGAGGGGCGAGATTGTGTTCACCACCTGGGCCAGGCAGGCGATCTTCAGCACGTCGCAGCGGCGCAGGAAGACATTCATCCATTGGGCCACCACCAGCGCATCCTCGAGGTTATAGACCTCCTCGCTCAGCGGTGGGGCCACCTCCCAACGCCCGCGGCCCGAGCGATCCTTGTACCAGACGTTCCATTCGTCCCAGGAGAGGTAGACGTCGTGGTTGGAGCGCAGCTTGGCCTTCACGTAGCGCATCATCCCGCTGATCGTGTCCAGATAGGACTCGAAGCGCGCGGCCGAGGCGAGGAAGCTGGTCGAGTCGTCGAAATTGATCGCGTAGTCGTGGAGCGCCAGGTAGTCCACGTGCTCCCAGGTGTGCTCAAGGACGATCCGATCCCACTCGGGGTAGGTTGGCATGTCGGGGTTGGAGGAACCGCAAACCACCAGCTTGAGATCGGGATCGACCATGCGCATCACCTTGGCGGTCTCGCGGGCCTTGCGCCCGTACTCGACGGCATCGAGGTGGCCGATCTGCCAGGGGCCGTCCATCTCGTTCCCCACACACCAGTATCGCACATTGTGGGGCTCGCGGTAGCCGTGCTGGGCCCGCAGATCGCTGTACTTGGTGCCAACGGGCGAGTTGCAGTACTCCACCAGGGCGGCGGCGTCGGCGATCGTGCCGGTGCCGAGATTCACACCGAGCATCGGCTCGATGCCGGTGGCGCGGCAATACTCGATGAACTCGTTGGTGCCAAACTGATTGGTCTCGATCGACTGCCATGCCAGCTCGCGGCGGCGCGGGCGCTGCTCCCTCGGGCCAACGCCGTCGCGCCAGTCGTAGCCGCTGAGCATGTTGCCGCCGGGGTAGCGCAGGATGGTGATGCCCATCTCCTGCAGGGCGGCCTGCACATCGCGGCGGAAGCCGCGCTCGTCGGCCTGGCGGGACTCGGGGTCGTAGATGCCGCCGTAGATGCAGCGGCCCATGTGCTCGGCGAAGCCGCCGAAGAGGTGGCGGGAGATGGCGCCGACCGTGCGTTCGGTATCGAGGGTCACGCGGGCAGGGGGGGCGCTGGGGGTCATGAGATCCTCCATCTATGCTAAAGGCAAGGTTTCAGAAGATGATAAGCGCGACGCAGGCGTCTGTTTCAGGGCGCACAGAACCAGCGGCGCCACGCTGGAAAAAAGGCTCGCCGACAGCGTGCGGCGCAGTTGCGCTGCCGGCGCTCTTCCCAATGCTGCTCGCGCTTAACGCCCGCCCATGCCGGTCAGGGCGATCCCGGAGATGATCCGGCGCTGGAAGATCGCGTAGAGGATCAGCGGGGGGGTGGTCGCCAACGATGCCGCGGCCATCGTCACGCCGCGCTGCACATAGTTGCCGCCGCCCAGCACCTGCAGGCCCACCGGCAGCGTCAGCTTCTCGCGGTCGCTCATGATGATCAGCGGCCAGAACAGGTCGTTCCAGTTGCCGAGGAAGGTGAAGATGCCCAGGGCGACCATAGCCGAGCTAACCAGTGGCAGGCAGATCTGCCAGTAGATGCGGAAGCGCCCGGCGCCATCGACGATCGCCGCCTCCTCCAACTCTCTTGGGATCGTCAGGAAATGCTGGCGTAGCAGGAAGACGCCGAACACGCCTGCGCCGTGGATCCAGATCAGGCCGTGGTAGCTGTTGAGCCACTTCAGATCCCGCATCAGCATAAAGTTCGGGATGAAGGTCACAGCGCCGGGAACCATCAGGCTGGTGAGCAGGATGAAGAAGATCATGTCGCGGCCGGGGAACTCCAGCCGGGCGTAGGCGTAGGCCGTCAACGAGCTGATGAACAGCACCAAGGCTGTCACCGCGGTGGCCACGAAGACGCTGTTGAGCAGCCAGCGGAAGACGGGCAGCGTCGGGTCGTTCAGGATGCGCTGGAAGTTCGCGAAGGTCGGCGGGTTCGGGATCCAGATGATCGGCCAGACCATCTGCCGCTCTTCCGGCAGAAAGGCCCTGGTATACATAAAGACGATCGGCATCAGCGTGAGCACAGCCAGGAAGATGAGCCCGACGTAGAGCAACACGGTGCCTGGGCCGATCGGTCGCAAGCGCAGCTTTTTCAGGTGAGGGGCAATGGCGCTCATCGGTGATCTCCTGATGCAGCTTCAGGGCGGTCTAGTACTCGATCCGGCTCCGCAGCAGGCGGAACTGGATCAGGGTGATGATGACCATGAAGATCGCCAGCATCACCGCCATCGCCGAGGCGTAGCCCATGCGGAAGAACGACCATGCGGTCTGGAACAGATAGACGAGCACTGTTCGCGACTCATGGCCGGGCCCGCCGCCGGTCATGATCAGCGGCTGGCCGAACACCTGCATCTGGCCGATAAACTGTGTAACAGCCACGAAGAGCATCGTGGGCCGCAGCAGCGGCAGGGTGATGAACCAGAACGACTGCCACCAGCCGGCGCCATCGATCTTGGCCGCCTCGTAGAGCGATTCGGGGATCCCCTCGAGGCCGGCGACGAAGACGAGCATTGGCACACCGAAGGTCCACCAGACTGTCGCGAACGAGATCGCGGGGATCACCAGGTTCGCGTCGCCCAGCCAGACGATGCGAGGCCCGTGGAGCAGATCGGTGATGTAATAGTTCAGCAGGCCCCGCTGCGGGTCGAAGACCCGCTGCATCACCAGGGCCATCGCCGACACCGAGAGCAGCACAGGGACGTAGTAGATCGTCCGGAAGAAGTGGCGGCCGATGATCTGCTGCTTCACCGCCGCCGCTGTGCCGAGGGCGACGAGAATGTTAAGCGTGACTGTCAGGACTGCGAAGTAGATCGTATTGCCAAGGGTCTTCCACCAGAGTGGGTCCTTGAAGAGGGTGACATAGTTGGCGAAGCCCACCCACTCCTGCTCCTTGGCCATGATCTTCCAGTCGTAGAAGCTCATGCGCAGGCCGAAGATGATCGGCCAGAGCAGGAAGACCGAGAAGAAGATCAGGTGGGGCAGAATGAAGAGATAGTTGGGCAGCTGTTTGCGCAGGCGACGGAGGCGTGCCGCCCGCTCCCTGGCGCTGGCCTGCTCGCGCCCGGTGTGGGTCGTGGTGGTGGTGGCCATAGGCCCGTCCTTTCATCGCGGAGGAGCGCGGGGCCGTGGCCCCACGCTCCCGGCACCTGCTGACTGCCTTAGCCGCGGTCGAGGATCGCCTGCACCGCCGTGTGGGCCTCGTTCATGGCCTGGTCGGGCGGGGTGGTGCCCGAGAGCGCGGCGCTGAACGCGGCCTCGTAGGCCGTCACGATCTCGTTGATGTACTTGTGCGACTGCCCGGCCCGGCCGATCTCAGCGAATTGCGCTCCTGCCACCGCCACCGACGGGATATCCTGCACGCTCTGCTTCTGCTGCACCGAGATGCGGGCAGGCACCTGGCCGGAGGTCGCCCAAGTCTCGCCGTTGTCGGAGAGGTAGAGGATTATATTCTTGGCCGCCTCGAGGTTCGCGTCGGCCACGCCCGCGGGAACGACCAGCATGTGCGAGTCGAAGCGCACCGCCTGGTTGCCGTCGGGCGCCACCGAGTTGATGTACATCGGCCGCATCACCTCGAGGGCGTCCGGGTTGTCCTTGAAGAAGTTGAGGCTCCAGGTGCCGTCCCACATCAGAGCGATCGAGTTGCTCTTGAAGAGGTCGGGCGGGGCGGCGACGCCGGGCACCGCGGGCGGGACGACGTGATGCTTGAAGATCGCATCGACCCACCACTGCACCGAGGCGATGCTCTCGGGGGTGTTCAGCAGCGAGGTGGTGCCGTCGTCGGTAAAGACACCGCCGCCGAACTGCCAGAGCGTAGAGACCATCGTGAAGCGCTGCCAGGAGGTGTGGGTCGCCCAGATCTGCACCCGGTCGGGGTTGAAGCCGTCCTCGTCGGGGTGCTTGCCGGCGTCGTCCACGACGATCTTCCTGGCCCACTCGAGGAACTCGTCGCCGTTCTTCGGCAGGTTATTCGGGTCGAGGCCGGCGTCCTCGATCACCTTCACGTTCACCCAGTTGAGCCAGCCGTGGTTGTCGAAGGGCACGGCCTGGGTCAGGTCGTCCACCGTGATCTCGCTGATCAGCGAGGGATTGAAGTCATCCTTGGGGATAAGGCCAGGCTGGAAGAAGATCGTGTCGGCTGGCTGGATGATGCCTTGATCGGCGAACTGGCGGATGCCCCAGCTGTGCATGATGCCGACATCGGGCGGAGTGCCGGCGGCGGTGGCCGTCGGCAGCTTCTGGTAGAAGACGTTCCAGTCGCTGAAGAGCTCGGAGCTGAGGGTCAGATCCGGGTTCGCCGCCGCGTAGTCGCCCAGCATCTGCACGAAGGTAGCGCCGTCGGCGCCGGCGAGGCCGTGCCAGATCACCACCCGCTGGCTACCGGTGCCGAGTACCAGGGGGGTGGGCGTCGGCGCCTCGGTGGGCATGGCCGGGGCGTCGGGCGCGGCCGTCGGCTCGCCTTCGACCGGCGGCGCCTCAACGCCTGTGCCGCCCGTCTGGGGCTGGCCGCAGGCGATGAGGGCGAGAGCGCCTGCGCTTGTCGTCCCGAGCATCACGAGGAACTTGCGCCGGCTGAGAAGCTTGCGCTCGCGATCCTGCTCCATTACGGTACTCCTCTGTCTGTGTTACCGAGCGTGGTACGTCGATCTCACCATTGCGACCGAGAGACATCTGCGTGTACTTGGGGCCGCTCGGGCCGATCACAAGGCTGGTTTCGTCTGGGCTGGCGCCTCCTTTCCTGCTCACACTTCGACGCGGGAATATGTTCACGAGGCGGCGGCGACTACTCGCCCCGCGTCTCGTACACGGTAACGTAGAGCCGCCCATCGTCGGTGACGATCGGCCAGATCTCTACGGTCGGCCCCTGGAGGGCCTGGTCGTCGGCGCGCCGGTACACCTCCACCTCGCTGCCGGGGCGTGTGTTCAGCACCGTGAGATTGGTGCAGCCGGCTGTGTCCTGGGTGCCGCAGTAGCGCCAACCCTGCTGCGGCAGCGTCTGCCGGTAGAACTCCAGCAGCTCCTCCCTCGCGCCCTGGTAGCGGAAGGTGGTCTGCCGAAAATCGACGTTGAGCGCGCTCTCCACTTGGGTGGCGCCCTCCGGCACCAACGGATGGCGCCGCTGCTCCCAGATCAGCCCGCCCGTCACCACAGCGATGGCGAGCACGAGCAACAGCAGCTGCCACCCGCCCATCCACCTCCCCAACGCCTCCGGGAGGCGTGAGATCATGTCGCGCATCAGGAGTAACCCATAGGCTCAGGCCGATGATGGCGCCCATGCTGCGCATGCTCGCTAGCATCGGCCTGTTCATACTCGTATCACCTCGCCGCCAGCGAGGCCGGCGAGCAGCGAATCGCCCGCGGCGACCACAGCCGTGACGCCCCCGGGCCCTCGCTCTGCCCACGTCCTGCCCCCATCGCCGGAGGCGAACAGGGTATCATCGATCAGCAGCGCCTCTGGGGCCGCCGTTGGCTCTGGTCCCAGCATGATCCCGTTGACCGCCCCTGTGGGCAGCCCTGCGCCGAACGGCTGCCAACTCGCGCCCCCCTCATCGGAGCGGAAGGCGCCGTCGCTCTCGGTGCCCACGAAGATCGCCTCGGCCGTGAAGGCGACGCTCAGCACGGCGGGACAGTCTGCGGGGAGCGGCAACTCGCGCCAGGAGCGGCCACCGTTGATGCTCAGGAACAGCCCCGTTCCCGTGCCCGCGAGCAGCGTCCGGTCATCGACGAAGCGCGGCGAGAGCGCCAGGCAGAGCACGCTCTGGTCGAGCAGACCGAAGTTCCAGCTGTGCCAATTCCAGCCGCCGTCCTCCGAGCGGAGGA
>DAOUGF010000995.1:0-3562 GCA_034429295.1 Chloroflexaceae bacterium | reverse complement strand
GGCGCCACCAGGGAGGGCGTCTGGCGCAGCACCTCACGGGCCGCCCGGCCGAAGGCGCGAGGCTCCACTGCTGTCTGCACCAGCTCACGGGTCCAGGCCCTGTGCCGCACATTGATCTCCAAGGTGTTGTCCTCGATGGTGATCACGTGAGGCTCACCAGGCCACGAGTTGACGATCGCTTCGAGCAGCGCAGTCTTGCCGCAACCGGTTTCGCCGGCGATCAGGAAGGAGCAGCCGGCCCGCACCAGGAGCCGCAGCAGCTCGCCAACCTCGGGGGCGCAGGCGCCGCGCTGCAGGATATCGTCGAGGGACCAGGCGCTGCGGCGGCCGCGGCGGATGCAGATCAAGGCGGTGCCCTCGGGCGTGCAGGGTGGGATGCTCACGTGCATCCGCGTACCATGGGCCAGGGGTAGCGTATCCTGCGGCCGCGAGCGGTCGAGGGGCACATTCAGGCGGGCGGCCAGCAGCAGGGCGCGGTCGAGGGCCTGCTGAGGATCGGTGAAGCGCTCAGGGACCAGCGTAAAGTCAGCTCCGGCCTCCTGGACCATGATCAAGTTACCGATAATCTTCACTTCCTGGACCCGCTCATCGTCGAGGTAGGGCTGGGCGGGGCCCCAGCCGAGGGAGTCCTGGAAGAGCCGCAGGAGGCTGCGCTCGTCGGTGGGCAGATCGCGGAGCGGCCCGTAGCCGCGCTCAAGTTGGGCGCCGATCTCGGCCCGCAGCACCCGTAGTACCTCGGGGTCACGGGTGGCGGCCGGGGCCACCGGGTCGAGCAGAGCAGCGTCGATGCTGTCGCGCAGGGCCTCGCGTACCGCCTGAAGGATCGCCGGGTCGGCGGAGGGCAGAGGTGGCGTTCGCAAGGCGGGAGCAGGCGCCAGCGAGGCGAGGCCGCCATCCTCCAGGACGGCCAATGGGCGGGACGGTGTATGCATCGTATGGTCCTAGCTGTGAAGTTCAGAGGTCGGTTTGGGGTTGGATGATGACAGCCACTGACGGCCGACCACCGTCGGGCAGGCTGCCGGCCTACGCGGCGACGACGGGCTGCGGCACGACGAAGGCGCGGTCGCCGCGGAGACGGGCACCGAGGCGGGCCAAGAGGCTGGAGCGAGGCATCGGCAGGCGGGGCGCGAGGCCGAGGCGGGCGCAGAGGGTGTCCGTCACCCGGTGGACGGCGGTCGTAAAGGCGCTATGGGGGCCGATGTCGAGCATGGAGATGTAGCTGTCGTGCTCGTCGGCAAGGCTGGCGAGGCGCGGGGAGCGGGGCAGCGTGCCGAGGCTCCCGACCTGCGGGTAGCGGCGGGCGAAGAGGGCCGCAACCTCGGAGACGCTGGCGGTCACGCCGCGCTCGGGCTCCATAAAGAGCAGGGCGCAGTGCTCCAGACGGTCGGGGGCGTGCTCGCGCAGGTGATCGAGCAGATGGCCCACACCCATGCGCTCGCGGGCGCCGGGAGGGGCGGGCAACACCACGGCGCCGCCGCTCTGCAGCACGTGGGTGGCGTAAGGGCGCCGCAGGTAGTCGGGAGGCGTATCCACGATCACAATGTCGTAGTTATCCAGGGCGGCGACGCCCTGGTAAAAGCCTTGCCAATCAGGCAGGCGCACGTCGTTCTCGGCGCGAGCGACGGCGTGAGAGCCGATCAGGAAGTCGATCGGGCCCCAGCCGTCGCCTGTGGCCCGCGTGTGATCCGGCTGAAAGATAAAGGGCTGTAGCGCCGCCGGGTTCCAGTGGGCGGGGCCGCGCTGGATGAGGTGCAGGTAGGAGGGCGCCGACGAAGGGATACGGAAGGCGGGCACCAGGCCAGGGTTGGAGATATCGCCGTCCCAGACGAGCACGCGCAGCCCGCGGCGGCGGGCGCCCTCGGCGAGCACGCAGGTGGCGAAGGTTTTGCCGATGCCGCCTTTCGCGGCGCCGACGGCTACCAGGGGCAGCTGGCGCTGGCCACCGCCGCTACGCAGCGCGAGCTGCTCGCCGATCCAGCGCGCCACGGCGTCGGGCGCGCGCTCGGAGATGGCGGGCAACCCCGCGCCGTGGGCGTCGTTGAGGGCGGCGCGGGCAGGGCCAGCGAAGTTCAGCAGCACGCGCACCCCGGCCCGCCGGGCCGCCGTCACCGTCTGCCAGAGCTCCGGCAGCGGCGCGGCGCGGCTGTCGTCGAGATAGAGGGCGTCGGGCGGACGCGGGCCATCGATCAGGCGGCCCACTTGGTCGAGCCGTGAAGGCGCGAGGATGGCGAGATCGCGGTACTGCTCAAGCTGGACGGGCAGGCCGTCGAGGGCGCTGAAGAGGATGAGCTCCATCGGGGTTCTCCTTTGTTTGCTACAGCCTACCGAGGCCCCAAGCCCCGTTCACATTGCCGACGCGCAACAACCGACCGCTGTGGGGATCGTGCTGAAAGAGCGGGTTGGTCGGGAAGGTGTCGCCGCTCTGGCCCTGCGCGCCCTGGCGCAGCACTTCCTCGATCGCAAGCACAGCGCGCCGGCCGGCGGGAGTCCTGCCGATCTGCACGACGATCAGGCTCACCACATCGGATGTGATCAAGCCGCGGACGATCTGGGCCGCCGCCTGGCCGCCCCCGCCGGCCTCGGCGCTCAGGCCGATCATGGCCATCCGCTCGAGATTGCGCAGCGCGCCCTGCACGGAGCCGGCGTGGATCGTGCCGACGCCAGGATGGCCCGTGGCCGCGGCCTGAAGCATCGCGATCGCCTCGCCGCCGCGCACCTCGCCGACGATGATATAGCTGGGCTTCTGGCGCAGGGCGAAGCGCACCGCCTGGCTGAACGCGGCCTCGTCGGGCACCTCGATATGCAGGCTGTTGGGCGCGCGGGGCAACTCGCCGCCGTCCTCCACAAATACCAGGCGCACGCGGCTCCCGATCGCCTGGGTCAGCCCCGCGGTGAGGGTCGTCTTGCCGCTGCCCGTGGGGCCAGCCACCAGCACGCTGGCGCCCGAGCCGAGGGCCTCCAGCAGCAGGTCACAGGCCTCGCGGCTGATCGTGTCGGCCTGCACCAGATCGTCGAGGGTGCGCCAGCGCTCCGGCAGCAGCCTGATGGCGAGGCTAGGCCCGTCGCGAGAGATGGGCGGGGCGGTGATCGCGAAGCGGAGCCCGTCAGCCACACCCTGCATCATCGGCGGCCAGCGCCCAGCCTCAGGGCTGAGCTTGCCGCTACGCAGCAGCAGCTGGCGCTGCACCCAGAAGATCCAGCCGGGGTGGGCGGTGACGCCCGTGCAGACCATGCCGCCCCGCTGCGTGACGAAGAATGGCTCGGCGCGCCGCCCGTTGTAGAGAATATCGGACACCTCGTGCTCGGGCCCGCGCCAGATCTCCAGTGGACCGTACCAGTCAACACCGGCCCAGATGGCGTCATCGTGGGCCACACCTATACCGATGAGCGCGAAGGCGTCCTCGGGCGAGCGATCCCAGCAGTCGCGCATGCGGCCCGAGCGCACCAGCATGCGTAGCTCATCACACAGGGCCGCGGCGTCGGCCAGCTCGCCCGGCAGGCAGGCTGGGGCAAAGCTGTAGCCGCCAGAGTCGTCGGGGTACATTGTGGTGCTCCGTTGTTG
>DAOUGF010000994.1:0-2226 GCA_034429295.1 Chloroflexaceae bacterium | reverse complement strand
GCCAGATGCTCGAGTCGCTCGGCTCGCTCGCCGCCGCCGCGCTGGCTGCGGCGTTGCGCGAGCAGCAGCTGCGCCAGGAGATCACCGACCTGCGGATCGAGATTGACCAGCAGAAGAAGCGGCGCGACCTGGAGCAGATCACTTCGTCGCCCTACTTTGCCCAGCTGCAGAGCCGCGCCCGCCAGCTGCGCGATCCGGCGGCCCGGCGCGACGCCCCGACCACAGAGCCGGCTGGGCCAGTCCGCCGTGTCTTCCGGGTGGGCGATCAGGAGATCGTCGCCCGCGAGCAAGGCCCGGCCCGCGGCCGGCTGCTGCTGCTCATCCACGGCTGGTCGAGCTCGTGGTACGCCCTCTCGCCGCTGCTGAGCGCGCTCAGCGACCGCTACCGCTGCGTGGCGGTGGACCTGCCGGGCTTCGGGGAGTCGCCGCCGCTGCCGGAGCGGGCCAGCATCCCCGCCTACGCCGACCTGCTGGCCGCGCTGATCCGCCAACTCAGCCCCGGCCTACCCGCGCTGCTGGTGGGCCACTCGATGGGCGGCATGACGAGCGTGACCCTCGCGCTGCGCCACCCCGACCTGGTCGAGCGGATGGTGCTGCTCTGCCCGACGATCAGCGGGCGGCTCTCGACCTGGATCAACACGGTGATCTATCCGATCACCTGGCTGGAGCGCTCGCGGGTGGCCAGCGGCATCGTGGCCCGGCTCGAGCCTTATATGCTCAGGGTGACCGACCGGCTGATGCGGCCGGCCTCCTTCGCCGAACGCACCGGCATCTCTGAGAAGGATTACCACCGCCTGCGGGCCGACGCCCGCCGTCCAGGGCAGGGGCGGGTGCGGGCCGAGTGCTTCTGGGCCATGCGCGCGAACAACCTCGAGGGCAAGCTCAGCGGGATCGCCCACCCCACGCTGGTGATCTGGGGGATGGAGGACAACACCGTGCCGCTACGCGACGCCAGCCTGATCGCCGATGAATGGCCCGGCGCACAGCTGCAGGTGCTCCCCAAGGCCGGCCACTGGCCCCAGTTCGAAACGCCAGGTATTACCCGCCGCCACGTCCGCGCCTTCCTCAGCACCCCGATCAAACTGCTCAGAGCGCAGCGAGAGCGGTGAGGAGGGGCAGAAGGAAGAGACGAAAAGGCAGCAGAAAACAAAGCTGAGAAGGCAGAAGGGAGAAGCGGAACTTTCTCTCGATTTGTGCGTAGTAATGTGTACCGAATTGCACAGTATACGACGCACGACCGATGCCTGAGCCGCCAGGGAGCCTTAGGATAAGATTCCCGCAGGGTGGTGACGGAAAAGGCCAATCACGAGAGGAGGGTCCGATGGAACTGCTCATTCTCGGCGGCCTGGCGCTCCTGTTTACGCTCGCTGCCGTAGTAGATCGGAGCGAGCCAGAGGTGGAGACGTTCGTGGTCACTATGCCGACTGGACGACGCCGCAGTAACCCGCTCGCGCCGCTCCTGGTGGCGCTCGTCACGCTCCTGCTCCTCACCATTTTGATCGACCGTGTCGGTGGCTGGCTAGGGATGTAGCCCCGTACACCATAGCCTGTAGCCCGGTGCTGGTTCAGCATGTGCAACGGGCGGCGACTCGCGGGAGTCGCCGCCCGTTATGTTTACCCGGAGGGTTCCAGCAGTTCGCGGAGGGCGGCCCGGCGCAGCTTGCCGGAGGCGGTGCGGGGCAGGCGCTCGACAAAGATCACGCGGCGGGGCGCCTTGTAGGCGGCCAGGCGCTCACGGCAGAAGGCGATCAGTTCCGCTTCGGCAGGCTGTGGTCCGTAGTCCGTAGCCTGTACGGTAGCTGCCTCCGGCGATCCGGCCTCACCTTGGAGCATGCCTGCGGATGGGCTACGGAGCACGACGAAGGCCACCGGCGCCTGGCCCCAACGCTCATCGGGGGCGCCCACCACCCCGGCCTCGGCCACGGCCGGGTGGGCGAGCAGGGCGGCCTCCACCTCGGCGGGGTAGACATTCTCGCCGCCTGAGATGATCAGGTCGGTGCGACGATCGACCACATACAGGTAGCCTTCCTCGTCGAGGTAGCCGAGGTCGCCGGTGTGCAGCCAGCCGTCGCGGATCGCCTCGGCAGTGGCGTCGGGCCGCCCGTAGTAGCCCGCCGCGACCATCGGGCCCCTCAGGCAGATCTCGCCAACCTCGCCGGGAGCGGCGGCGCGGCCCTCAACCTCGATCCGCAATTCCATCGGGAGCAGCGGCTGGCCGGCTGAGCC
>DAOUGF010000993.1:0-2779 GCA_034429295.1 Chloroflexaceae bacterium | reverse complement strand
TCGGTGTAGTTCTTCTCGGCCTCGGCGAGGGCGGCGCGGGCCTCGAGCAGCGCGGCCTCGACGCCGCGGGTGCGGGCGAGATCGTAGGTGCGCTGGGCGTCGGCCAGCTCCCGCTCGGCCGCGGCGATGGCCCGCTCGGCGGCCTGCACCTGCCGCACTTCGTCCTCGCGGGCCTGGTCGAAGGCCTCGCTCAGGTTCTGCACGTTCTGCTCGGCGTTGCGCAGCTCCACCTCGGCGTCGGCCAGGGCGCGGCGGAAGGCCTCCACCTCCCGATTCTCCAGCTTGCGGTTTTGGGAGGCGCCGGTCTCATCGAACACCTTCTCGGTAGGGTGGCGGCCGGTGCGCTGCACGTAGTCCCAGTCCCAGAAGGCGTCGCTGTAGGCTCGCTGAGCCTGCTCGAGGGCCTGCACGCCCCGCTCCATAGCCTGCTGGGCGTCGGTCTTGGCCCGCGAGGCGCTGTCGCGGGTGGTCTCCAGGTTGATCTGCGCCTCCGTCAGGGCCTCCTGGGCGGCCCGCAGGCCATCCTCGGCGGCGCTCAGGTCGTCGGGGGCCAGGCCGGCCTCAAGGTCGGCCAAACGCTGGCGAGCCGCGTCGCGGCGAGCCCGCGCCACTTCGATATCGATCTGGCGCACCGACTGGCCATCGGCCACGAGGTTGGCCCGCGCCCTGGCCACGGCAGCGGCGGCCTGGGCCAGGTCGGCCTCGCTCGGGCCGGCGAGCAGCTGGTCGAGAGACTGCTGGGCCTGGTCGAGCTCAGCTTTGGCGCTGGCCACCTGCAACTCCAGGTCGCGAGTCTCCAGGCGGGCGAGCACAGCGCCCTTGGCCACCGTGTCGCCGCGGGCCACCAGCACCTCGGCCACGCGGGCGCCGGCGGGGAAGCTCACGCGGGCGCTGTCGCGGGGCTCCAAGGCGCCGTTCACCTGCACGGTCTCCACCAGGTCGCCCCGCTCCACCGGCACGATGAGTGGCACCGCCTGTTGGGCGCCGCTGTCGGGGCGCACGAGCATCTGGCGGGCGATGATGGCGGCCGCGCAGGCGCCGAGGAGTAGGAGCAGCACTAGGCCGATGAGGATACGCCGCCAAGGGAAGCGCCTGCGGCGTTGGGGGATCGTCGTTGCTGTCATAGGGTAAGCAGAGTTGAAGGCAGAACGTTCAGGCGCTGAGATTGCCGCAGCGCCACGTACTATCATAACAGACAGGGCACGGCATAGCCGCGCCTCAGGATGAAACGCTGCTGAAATAACGCCGCAGCAGCGTAGATGGTTCCAGCGCCGCGCTTGGCCACGAGCACGACGCTCGCCCGCCGCGAGTCTGCTACGATACTGGCGCCCGACGCCCCTGAGCAGAGAGTGAGGCCCACCCATGCCCGAGCTTCAGCAGGTGATGGCGCTCCTCAGCCAGTGGGGCGGCCGGCTCGGCCCTGTCGCCCAAGTCGAGCCGATCGACGTGGCCGGCCGGCTCTTCCTCGCCATTGCAGACGGGCAGCAGTACATCCTCAAGCGGCTCGACCCGGCGATCCCCCGCGAGCGCACCGAGGTCGCCTACCAGCTCACCGCCTATCTCGCGGCGAACGGCGTGCCCGTCGCCCTGCCCCTCCTCACCGACGCCGGCGCACTCACCGCGGAGCTCCAGGGCGCGCAATACCTACTCATGCCTTCGCTCCCCAGCGATGGCCCTGAGGATCGCGCCCGCGCTGATACCGCAACCCAGTACCGCAACGTCGGCGCAGCCATCGGCAGGCTCCACCGTGCGCTGCGCAGCTGCCCGGTGGCCGTGCCATCGTGGACGATGGATATCCCCGCGACGATCCGCCGGGATATCCTGCCGGCGCTCGAGGCGGCCCCGCTCGATTCCCTGCGGCCCTTCCTGCCCGCCGCGAACCCGCGCCTCTACCAGACGCTCCACGCCGCCTTCGATGGCCTGCCGGCCCAGCGCATCCACGGCGACTGCCACGGCGGCAATATCGTGATTCACAGGGGCGAGGTCTCAGGTTTCATCGACCTCGACCACCTGCAAATCGGGCCGCCGATCTACGACCTCGGCCACTATCTGGCCGACGAGGTCAAGAATCAGCTCGCCGATCCGCCGGAGCTGTGGCTGCGGCATTTTCATCTGGTCGTTGAGGGCTACCGGGCGGAGAGCAGCTTGGGCGCGGCCGAGATCGCAGCGCTCTGGCCGAGCATGATCTTCTCGCAGCTGCTCTTCGTGATCTGGTTCCTGCGCCACCACAACCCCGAGGCGACCGAGAGGAACATCGCTGTGCTTGCCTGGATCTACGAGCGCGAGCGGGAGATCCGCGGGGGGCTCGCCGCCCTCGGCTGATGGGCTAGATGGCCCTCATCCCCCTGCCCCTTTAGGGGCGGACAGCAAGCGTGGACTGGCAGTGATAGAGCGCATCGGAAAGCGCTGCGTTCCCGCCGCCCCGCATCCCCGGCGTCGGTGTCATCGCTATGGCTCTAGCGGGGCGCTGTCGCCCTTGCACCCCTAGTCGGTTGCACCGACACGGCTGTAGCGGGGCGCTGCCCCAAGCCCGTAACCTGCACGGTGGGTGAGGATGCGAGTGGGCTCCGCCCCTCGCGCTCCCCGCCAAGGTGCGCTTGTCATCTCACGGTGCCGGGCCTTCTTGGGGCGCTGCCCCAAGCCCGTACCACCTGCACGGTGGGCGGATGTGCGAGCGGGCTCCGCCCCTCGCGCTCCCCGCCAAGGGGGCGGCTGCCCCCTTGGAACCCCCGAAGCCGGCGGCCGCCAGCACCGAGACGCCATCGCTGCATGCCCCTCG
>DAOUGF010000992.1:0-5316 GCA_034429295.1 Chloroflexaceae bacterium | reverse complement strand
AAGCCGCTCGCCCAGCTTGATATAGCGCTCCTGCCTGGTGACGCGCCCGCGGGTCGTGATGATCTGCCGCACCTCGTGCCAGTCGATATCGAGCACCTTGAGCAGCTCGGCGCGCTGGTCGCCGAGCGCACCATCAATAAAGCGGCGCAGCAGCTCCCTTTTCTCCGCCACGGGCAGCCCACCGAACGCGCTATCGTCGGCAAGGTCGGCCTCATCCAGCCGGCGCAGATACTCCTGGCGAGCTCGCTCGTCGAGCACCTCGCCGCCGACTTGGGCGGCCTCCTTGAGCGCGCGGATCAGCTTGTCGCCGCGGGGCGAGTTCAGGTGCGCGGCCAACTCGCGGCAGCGGAACAGACCCAAGGCGGGCAGGGCCACGGCGATCGCCTCCCCGATCGCGGTGCCGGGGCGCTCGTCCATGCGCAGATCGACCCGACGCAGGAACTCGGTCAAGTCGCGCAGTTGCGGCTCGAGCCGCAGGGTGCGCAGGCGGCGCACAAAGCTCTCAAGAGTGCGCCGCTGGGCCGCCTCGAGCTGGTACTCCTCGAAACTGGCAGCGATCAGGTGGCCGAGGCCGTCGCGGGTGAGGACCTGCTCGCTGATCCCATAGATGTCCTGGAGGCTCTGGGCGTCGCTGGTGCGCCGATTGAGAATGATCAGCAGGGTGTGGCCGGGGGGCAAGTTGTTGCGATACCAGGTCGCCGATCGGTCGGGCTCCATCGCTACGGCGGGGAAGCCAGCGATCGGGCCGATGCTGCGCACAAGCAGGCGGCGCCCCGCGATCTGGCCGCCGCGCGCCTCGAGCTCGGCGAGCAGGTGCTGATAGGTCAGCTCGCTGAAGCCCTCCAGACGCACGAAGGCGCGCGCCTCGGGGCCGGTGCCGAGCTGGGCCGCGAGGTAGCGCGCGATCGTCGCAGCGATCGTCGCGTCGATATTGATGCTCATGGCTTCTCCGCGGCTCATGGGCGGCGTACCAGGGCGGTTGCGTCGGAGTACTGGGCCACTAGGCCGGCGCGCTTCATCCGCGCGAGCAGAGCGTCGCGGTTGCGGGCGTAATACTCCTCGTTGATCCGCAGACGCTCGATCAGCCCAGCGTCGCGGGCCTCGCCCGGCCCAACCACAATCCCGTAGCGATCGTGCAGCCGGCTGAGCAACGCGCCAAAGCTGAGCGTCTCGCCGGGCCGCAGGTTGGCGATGACCAGTGTCTTGAGCAGGGTGTCGCCGAGGGCGAAGCGCGGGCGCGGCCCTTTACGCGGGGCGATCAGGCCGACGGCGCGGCCGAGCCGGTTGTGGACAGCGAGGAAGTTGTCGCGGAAGTCCGTGCTGAGCGCGTCGAAGATCGCGGCGCTGAAGCGGCCAACAAGCGCCTCGCGGGATATCTCGCCGGCGGAGTAACGCGCGCCGAGTTCCCTGAGCCGCTGGTCAAGCACGCCCTTGGAGCGGGTGCGGGCCCGTCCGAACTCACCCTCGGCGGTTTTGCTAAGAAACTCCAGCAGTAAGTCGTCGTCGGGCTGCTGCTCGGCCCAGGCGCGCACCTGCTCGACAATCAGCTCGCGGACGCGCTCGATCTGCCAGGCCTCGTGCCGGCGCAGCAGCGCCGCCGAGCGTTCACGGATCACGCCGCCGTCCTCGTCACCGAGCAGGTCGACGAGCATCTGTGGCCGGCAGGCGTGGACGCAACTGCCCGAGGCGTGGCCCTCGGGCGCGCTGGCCGGGTGGGCGCGGTGGTAGATGTAACAGACGATATGGAAGCCGATCAGGTGGGCCAGCAACTCCAGGCACTCCAGCGAGTCGAGGTTGTTGTCGAGGAAGATGTCGAGATCCTCAGCGAACTGGCGATAGAGCGGGCAGGCCGGGTCGAGAATCCAGCCGATCCGGCCCTCGATCATGCGGTCGCCCTCCTCGGCGACCAACTCCTCCCAGGCCCCATTAATAATCTTCGCGAAGTCGCCCAAGGTCTGGTTGCGCTCGGTGAGCAACTCGCGGAGCCGCCTGGCGATCCGCTCGCGGCGCCCGGCGTCGCCCTCGGTGCCGGCGGAGATCAGCAGGTAGTAGAGCTCACCGCCGCGGGCGAAGAAGTTGCGTGCGAAGAACTCAACGCCCTTGTCGAGCTCGGCGATCGTCAGTTCCTCGGGCTTGCCGGTGTATTTGTACTTTGTCGAGCCCTTGCGCAGGGCTTCCCAGAGCAGGAACTCCTCATGGACAGGGAAGAGGCTCTTGGCGTACCAGGAACGACTATCCTCGATCGCCGAGAAAGAGCGCAGCAGCGAGCGCAACTGGCCGAGCAGCTCCTCGGAGGTCTGCGGGTCGGCGGGCAGGCGAGTGCGCAGGCGCTTGACGATCTCATCGGTGGCCCGCTTATCCCGTGGATCGGGGGTCTTCTCGCGGCCGTCATAAAACACAAAGCGGCGCAGGCCAAGGCGCGTCGGGACGCGGTATGTCGCCCGGTAGCCGGCTTCGCCCTCGCGGTCGGAGAGCCCCTGGCCGAGCTCGTACTCGAAGCCGGAGAGCACGCTGAGGAACTCCAGCATGTACTCCATCCAGTGCTGGCCAGCGCGGAGCCGATGGCCCCAGATCCGCGCAGCGAGGGCGTGGCGCTCATTGTCGAGATGGCCGTATTTCAGTGTCATGGCGCTATCCCCGGATGTTGCCGTTCTCATCGAGCCAGAGCCGGCGCGGGCTGTAGCGATGCCGCTCGGCGACGAAGAACTCAAGCTCGCCGCTGCGATCGGGCGCGCCGGCGAAGCGGCTCAGCAGTTGGTCCTTCAGGCTGCGCACATCGAGCTCGCACTCCTCGGCCAGAATGTTGAAAGTGCCGCCGTGGGCCAGGCGTAGCAGGTACTCGAACTGCAGCAGGCCGATCGGCCAGCGCAGCGGCTCGGCCTGCTCTCCGCCGCCCCCGCGGAGTTGGGCTGGCGGCGCGATCAGCAAATAGAGCGCCCGGCGCTCGCAGTTGTAGGCCGGCTGGTCGTCGCAATCCTCCGACTTCAGCCAGAGGTCGGTGAGCGGGATGCGCAGCCGCACCAGCGGGCGCGGCTGCTCGCCGCTGTGCAGATATTGGGTGGTAACGTAAAGGTACTCGCGCTCGGTGAGGTAGAGCCGCGAGAAGGCCCGGTTCAGCCCGATCACTAGATCGCGCAACACCCGCTCTTGCACGCCGCGCTCATCGCGCAGCAAGCTCTGGTAGAGGTCGAGATAGAGGAAGGGGATCAGCCGGGAGGCCCTGGACTCGGCCTGCCACTCGAAGAAGAGTTTGCGCCGACAGTGCGGCAGCCAACCGCGCAGGGCCAACTCCTCATCGGCAGCGCTGCGATCGGCGCCTCCGCTCAGATAAGCCTCGCGGTCCTGAGCGAAACGCCAGCCGTCAAGGTCGACCAGCGGGGCGAACAGGCGCTCATGCTCCTCCTGCTCGGCGGGGGTCTGCCCGCCGCTGACGATAAAATCGTCGATCTCGAAGAGCGAGTGCTCACCGATGCGCAGACGATCCAAGTGTTGCACCACGCTGGCCTTACGCCGGAAAGCCGCATCGTCCTGGCGGCCCCAGATATTCTGGTAGTAGACGAACGAGGACTGATCCTCGCCCTCGGCCTCGGGCCGCTGGAGATCGGCGCAGCGACGGTTGCCGGTGAGGGTGTAGGCCAGGTGGATGAGCATATCGCGCACGGTGACGTGGACATCGAGGTGTTCGAGCAGCTGGTAGAGCTGCTGCACCCGGCTGGCGATCTGGGGCTCGCGCAGGCGGGAGGCGTTATGCAGCAGCGGGCAGCGCCCGCGGGCCGGACAGGTCGCACAGGCGGCCCAATGCTCGTCGGCGGTCATCCAACGCAGGGCCGCGGGCACAAAAGTAGATGTGGTGACCGCGGTGAGGTTGATCACGATGAGCTCGTGGCTGCCCAAATTGGGGCCATTTTTGAGTTGGCCATCCACCCGATCGCGCAGGGCCGGAACATCGGCCCGACCAAGCAGGTAGCGCAGCCGGCCCTCATTGGCGGCGATCAGGTAGCGGTCGGAGCTGTCGCCGTGCATCGTGGCGGCCAACCCGCGGAGCACCTCCGCACCGCGCTCCTCGCCGAGCTCGGAGAGATCCTTCACCACGTGGAGGCGCAGGCCGTCGCGCTCCACAGGCCGTTCGGCGAGCGTCTCCCAGTTCTCCAGAGGGGCGCCGAAGGCGGCGAGGATCTGGCGGCAGAGGTAGGTCTTGCCGTCGCCGGCGTTCCCGGTCAGGATCACCGAGGGCGGGTCGGGGCGGGCGAAGCAGCCGCGCAGAAAGGCTTCGACCTTCGTCTCCAAGCGCAACGGGCCGCCGGCGGGCGGGGGCGCCTGGGCCAGGAACTCGTCGAAGGCGGCCTCGTGGTCGGGGGAGGCGGTGGTGTAGCGGCTCAGGTAGTCGACGAAGGGGTTGGTGACGCTCGCCATGGCCAACTCCTCACAGGTGGCAGATATCGCACCCCTGGTCGTCGTCCTCGGCGTCAAGGGCGGCGCCCACAAGCTCGATCAGGGGGCGGTCGGGGCGGCGCTTCCGCTCCTGCTCCAAACGCATCTGGTGCTCGCGCCGGGCCTGGGCCGCCCGCTCGGGGCGCTCAAGCTCGGCCAGGGGCTCGCGCTGCCGCCAGGTGAACTGCTCGCCGCCCCGCTCCGTCTCGTAGGCCTTGGCGAGCTCGAACAGCTCGGGGTGGCGTTCCTTCAGGCCGAGCCACTCGCCGGTGCGCTGGAAGAAGCAGAAGTAGCAGCCGCTACGCTGGCGCCACTCGTAGTAGCTCGGCAGGCCAAGCCCGCTGGTCTCCAGCAGCCGCTGAACGTCGGCGATCGTGACGCCGAGCTCCTTGAAGGGGAAGACCGGCTTGATGTTCGGCTTGGTGGAGATGTAGCCGCTGCGCTGCTCATCGGCGCGGATGCCCACGTAGCTCCAGACGGTGTCGTTGCCGACGTAGGCCTCGAAAGGCTCGATCTTCAGCTTGCGGGTGCACCAACGCACACGGGCGGAGGGCAGCATGCCGCCGTACATGTCGAGCCAGTGGTCAAAGCCTCGCTCGGCGTTGAGCCGCACGATCGGCCGCCCCAAGTAGGCCTCGAGCCGGTCGAGGTACTCGTACGTCTCCGGCAGCTCCTTATGGGTGTCGCAGAAGACGTACTCGAGCTGCGGGATCTTGCCCCGCTTGAAGATCGCGAGAGCGGTGCTATCCTTGCCGCCGCTCAGATTGACGATATGGCGGCCAGGGCGGGCGGCCCACTCCTGAAAGATCGCGTCGGCTGTGGTCATCGTGTCGGCTCTGCTTTCGTCTCAGGCGCCAGCAGCGCCTCGAGGAGTGCGGCCAAGGC
>DAOUGF010000991.1:0-3183 GCA_034429295.1 Chloroflexaceae bacterium | reverse complement strand
CCCCCGTGCTCACAAAATAGACCAGGCCGAGCACGCCAGCCAGCACGAGCATGCCCACGAGGAACACGCCGCAGCCGAGGCCCTCCTGGCGGGGCGCGCGTGCGGCAACTGTCCGCGGCGGGGCGATCGGCACCCGGCCGGTGGCGCCAAGCTGTGGGCGGGACGGCGGGGCGACGACCCGCGGGCTGGGCCGTAGAGGCCTGGCCTCGTCTGGCGGGGGCAGCGCGGTGTTAATGATCGTATCCTGCTGTGCCGCGTGCTCGTAGCTGGCGAGGAGGCGGGCGAACTCGGCGGCGTCCCGAGGGCGCTGGGCCGGGTCTTTGGCGAGAGCCCGCAGGATGAGGGCCTCCAAGCCGGGTGGGATGGCCGGGTTGAGGCGGCGTGGCGCGGGCGGCGGCTCGGTCACGTGCCTCATGGCCACGGCCACGGCGCTGTCGCCGGTGAAGGGCAGCCGGCCGGTGAGCATCTCGTAGAGCACCACGCCCAAGGCGTAGACGTCGGACTGGGGAGTGGCGGGGCGACCCTGGGCCTGCTCGGGGGAGAGGTAGTCCACCGTGCCGAAGGAGACGCCGGTCTCGGTGAGCGCGGTGGAGAGATGGCTCTTAGCGACGCCGAAGTCGGTGATGCGGGCCTGGCCGTCGGGGGTGACGATGATGTTCTGGGGCTTGATGTCGCGGTGGACCATGCCGGCCCGGTGGGCGGCGTGGAGCCCGCGGGCGATCTGCTCGGCGAGGCCGACGGCGCGGGGCACGCTGAGCGGCGCCTCGCGGTTGATGATCGTCTTGAGATCGGTGCCCTCGACGAACTCCATCACAATGTAATGGATGTCGCCGTCGATCCCCACATCGTAGACATCTACGATATTGGGGTGGGAGAGCATAGCGGCGGCCTGCGCCTCGTGGCGGAAGCGCTCGATAAAGTCAGGATCGCCGAGATAGTGGCTATAGGGGATCTTGATGGCGACGCGCCGGCTCAGGCGGAGGTCGCGGCCGGCGTAGATGCGGGCCATGCCGCCCTCGCCGATCTTGCGCTCAAGCTCATAGCGGCCGTCGAGGATTTTCTGCTGCATCGGGCGAATTACCTACTCCATCAGCACGCACACGCCGGCCGTTGGCGGGGGGGCGCTGCACCCGTCGAGGATAGACTCGAGGACCGCGAGGTTCACAACGTCATCGTAGTTGTATGTGAGGAGCGTAGCAAGGGCGGATTGATCGCCGTAGAGCTCGAAGCGGCTCCAGAGGCGGGGCGCGTCCCATCCGCTGATCCCCGCGCTCTCGCGGGCGATACCGAGGAGTTGCTCAACGACCTTGAGGCCGCCCCGCAGGCCGCGCTTGCGGCAGACATGAAGCAGATCGCGGTGGGCGAACTCGGCCTTCAGGTCGGCGAGGAGGCGCTTGCGGATCACCGGTAGGTCGAAGCTGCTGCCGTTGAAGGTGATGATCGTGGAGACGCCTTCGAGCGCACTATAGAGGTTCAGATCGCTCACGCCGCCGCCCACAAGCTGGATGGCGCCTCTGTCAGACCGGTAGATCCCGATCACACTGATGCCGCCGCCAAAGGTTGTCTCGATATCTAGATAGGCGCGCATGGGCCATCCCCGCCCGTCCTAGTATAGCTTTTCACATGTGAGCGGCTGGTCGGGACCACCGACGACAGACGACCGACGACTGCCCGCAGCCTGCCCGACCGTGGTCTGTCGTCTCTGCTCGGTCGTCACCCATCCCCTTCTCCCTGAGCGGGAGAGGGGGCGATCCCAATTGGGATGCCGGGTATCGCCCTACGAGCAAGCTCCCTGCCAGCCCCTGAAGGTGCGTGGCAGCGACAGGGCGAGGGCGAAAGCGCAGCCTCAGCCTTGGAAGCCTGTAGTAGCTCCAAAGTTCATTATGGCACGCTGGGCGGCGAGCGTCAATTTGCCGCGGCTATGCTATAGTACGGCGATCTTGCCAACCCAGTTGCGGGAGTTGACGATGTCCGAAACCACTCCCAAGCGCGTGCTGCTCGACACCGACCCAGGTATCGACGACGCGCTGGCGATCCTACTCGGCCTGGCCTCGCCCGAGATCGACCTGGCGGCTCTCACAGTTGTTCACGGCAACTGTACCCTGCAGGAGGCCGTCTTCAACGCCCTGGCGGTGCTACAGCTGGGCGGGGCGCCCGATCTGCCCGTGGCCGTGGGCTGCGAGCGGCCCCTGCTGCGGGCGTCCTTCACCGCCCACGAAACCCACGGCATGAGCGGCCTTGGCTATGCGCGGCTGCCGGCGGGCAGTGGCAAGCCCGTGTCCGAGCACGCCGTCGACCTGCTGATCCGCGAGATCATGGCGGCCCCTGGCGAGGTGACGCTCGTGGCCATCGGCCCGCTCACGAATGTGGCCCTGGCTCTGCGCAAGGAGCCCCGTATCGCCCAAGCGGTCCGCGAGTGCATCTTTATGGGCGGCGCCCTGCGGGCCGACGGCAACACCACGCCACTAGCCGAGTTCAACGTATACGCCGACCCCCACGCGGCCCAGATCGTGTTTACGAGCGGCATGCCGATCACCATCATGCCCTGGGACATCACCAAGGATGTGCAGCTCACCCAAGCCCACGTGGACGGGCTCCTGGCCCGCGGCGGCGCGGTGCCGCGCTTCATCGCCGAGGCGACCCGCTTCTACATCGAGTTCCATCGCAGCCATTTCGGCTGGGCCGGCTGCTCGATCAACGACCCGGCGGCCCTGGCGCTCGTCTGGTGGCCGGAGCTGGCGCAGGTGCGGGAGCTGTACGTGGAGGTGGAGACGACGAGCGAGTTGACGATGGGCAAGACGGTGGGCGACTTCCTCGGCAAGACAGGCAAGGAGCCGAATGTGCGGCTGGTGGAGCGGTTCGACGGCGATGAGTTTGTGCGGCGCTTCGTCGAGCGTATGGAGGTGCTGACGGACCGGCTGCGGTGAGCATTGCGCGCTAGCGCAGTTTCAGGCGACCTTTGCCTGCAGGGTGCACTGCTGCCCCGCACTCCCAGTGTTGGTGTCACCCATATGGCTTTTGCGGGGCGTTGCCCCGCGCCTCTACCACCTGCATGGTGGGTGAGGATGCGAGCGGGCTCCGCCCCTCGCGCTCCCCGCCAAGGGGGCGGCTGCCCCCTTGGAACCCCCGAAGCCGACGCCCGCCTCAATCCGCATGCCATCGCTGCATGCCCCTCGGCGCCGA
>DAOUGF010000990.1:0-2840 GCA_034429295.1 Chloroflexaceae bacterium | reverse complement strand
CCAAGAGTGAGGAACTCGGCCGCTACTTCCGGGCGATGATGTGGCACGGCCGCATGACCTTCCGCGCCAGCGACGAGACCGAGACGCGCCAGGCCGCCCTGCTAACCCAGGCCTACCGCCAGACAGAGGTTGATGGCCTGCCGGCCGCCGCCGTTTGGGCAGGCATCTACGAGCCGACGGTCTTCTTCGTCGGTCGTAGCGACGACCTGACGCCTGAGGAGTACAGCCAGGCGCTCACCGCCGCCTATGGCGATCCCGCCAGCCCAGAGGAACTGCTCGACGAGGCGAAGTTCGCCGCCTTCCGCGAGGCCGTCGCTGAGCTGCGCCCGCCCCAGATCATGGGCATGGTCGTGGCCGAGAACACCCCGCTGGACGACACGCAGGGCCTGCGTCTGATGGGCCAGCGCTTTGTGCCTGACGCCTTCGTGTTCGAGCAGCTCGTCTCGCCCAGCATCGAGGGTCGCGGCCTGCCCAGCTCGCTCGACTTCTTCGCGGCCATCGGCTCCGATCGGGCACTCGCCCATCTGGAGGCCGCTGGCGCCACCGAGTTCCCCCGCTACGATGAGAAGCTGGCCGAGCTGCAGGCCACCTTCGCCGGCTACGGCGACGAGGTTTGGACCCAGAACCTCTACTGGTCGTGGATCCACAGCCTGCGCCCGCTGCTCGAGCCGGTTGGCGAGGGCTACCCGCAGTTTATGCGCTCTGAGGCCTGGCGCGACAAGCAGCTCACCACGGCCCTCGGCTCCTGGACCGAGCTGAAGCGCGACACCATCCTCTACGCCAAGCAGGTCTACGCCGAGCGCGGCTACGACTCGCTTGAGCCTCCCGACCCGGAGCGACCGAAGGGTTATGTCGAGCCGGTGCCGGAGCTGTTCGCCCGCGTGGTGGGCCTGACGCACATGACGATCGATGGCCTGGCGAGCCGTGGCTTGCTGGCCGACGAGGACCGCAGCGCCCTGGAGGCGATGGCGAATCTGGCCGGGCGCCTGCAGACGATGGCCGAGAAACAGCTGCGGGGCGAGGCCCTAAGCGATGAGGAATACGAGCTGATCCGCTTCTACGGCGCCGAGATCGAGGCCCTGACCTTCGCCGCCGACGACGAGGCGATCTACCAGGGGCGCGGCGGCTTCCCCGCCGGCGGCGACCCGCTCCAGGCCGCTGTGGTGGCCGATATCGCCACCAACGCCGCGCAGGGCGTGGTGCTGGAGAACGGCGTGGGCCGTGTCTTCGAGATCTACGTCGTGGCGCCGATCGAGGGGCGCCTGGTGCTGACCAAAGGCGGCGTCTTCTCCCACTACGAGTTCGTCCAGCCCATCGGCGAGCGCCTCACCGACGAGGCCTGGCGCGCGATGCTCGACGACGGCGAGGCGCCGCCCCTGGCCGACTGGACGGCGAGCTATCTGGTGGAGGCGAACGCTGCCGCGCCACTCGCCGAGACGATCCGGCAGTTCAACATGGCGCTGGTGCAGGCCCTCTGGTACACCACCGCCGACCCGGTGGCGACCTTCCTCGGCCCCGAGGAGCTGGCCGATACGGAGCGCTACATCGCTCAGCTCGACGCGGCCGGGCAGTTTGTGGGCCAGAAGCTGATCGAGTTGGACCTGCGCTCGTTCGACTTCGTCGACGCCGACAACGCGATCGTCACCGCGCGCGAAACCTGGAGCGACGAGCTGTACAGCGGCACGCCCTTCTTCGCCGAGCAGCAGGCCGAGCCGGAGCTGATCGGCGTGCGCCCGCCGTATGTGCTCAACGTGACCTACACGCTGCAGCGCGATGGCGAGGGCTGGCGGATCATGCGGATCGTGCTGGACCCGGCGGCGCCGCCGGCCTGGCAGACGCCGTGAGTGAGATTGGCGCCGAACCCTGCGGGGATGCCCGCGTCATCCAACGACCGACGACCGACGACCGACGACCGCCCGCAGCGCGCCTGGCGGCGATTGGTGGCCGGTGGTCGGCGGTCGGTCGTCTAGCGGCGCTGGGCTGCCTGATGGCGCTCCTGGCGGGCTGCGCCACGCCGACGCCTGCTCCTACCACGCCATCGCCTGCTTCCGCCACGCCGACGCTTGACCCCACCACACCACCTGCAGTCGTCACACCGACGCCTGCCCCCGCCACGACAATTGCCGCCACGCCAGCGCCATCCCTCGATGGCTGGCGGCAGCTCTATGCCCGGCCGGGGTGGGAGGGTGGACCTGCCGTGGATCTGCGCGCCGTCGGCGATCTGATGCTGGGCCGCAACGTGGCCGAGATCGCCGCGCGCCGGGGGAGCGCGTACCCATTCGAGGCGGCTGCGCCGCTCCTCGCGGGCGATCTGACGGTCGGCAACCTGGAGAGCCCGCTGACCGCGCGGCGCGACGAGGTCCGGCCTGGCCCTTACCGGCTGATGGCGCCACCGGAGTTCGCGACCGCTCTGGCGGCGGCCGGCTTCGACGCCATTGGGCTGGCGAACAATCACGGCCTCGACGCCGGCCCGGGCGGTCTGGCCGACACCCTCGCCGCGTTGGAGACAGCCGGGGTGGCTCAGGCGGGCGCCGGCCCCTCAGAGGCCGCGGCCCTCGCGCCGGCCATGCTGGAGGCGGCCGGGCTGCGGGTGGCCCTGCTCGCGCTCAACGATGTGCTCGACCCCGCCGACGGCGCGCGGACTCTGGCGCCCGCCAGCGACCTGGCCTGGCGTGTCCCCGACTTCGCCGGCTGCCAGGAGAGCGCCGGGGATTGCCCTGTGGGGCGAGCCTGGCTGAGCGCCGCCGCCCTCGACGCCGTGGCCGCCGCCCGCGAGCGCGCCGACGCGGTGGTGGTGCTCGTCCACTGGGGCGCGGAGTACGCCCCCGAGCCCTCGGCCC
>DAOUGF010000989.1:0-4040 GCA_034429295.1 Chloroflexaceae bacterium | reverse complement strand
GAGCCGCTCGCGCCCGTTACCATCGGGAATGACGAGCTCAGCGTGATGAGTATGGGACGTTGTTGGAGCAGGCAGCATGGCGTTGTACTCCTCGTTCAGCCCTGCGCCGCGCGGCACGGGAGCAGATGTGTTCTGTGTCCGTAGCATACGGGCAGAGGGCGGAGGGGGGAACATGACAAAACTAGGGTCAAAACTACGGACACGACACAAGGAGCTCTGTCGTGGGGCATGGCAGCACCGCCGACACACGGGATACCACGGCTCTGGCTGTGTTCGGCTGCCGCTTGCGCCCCTGACCCACAATCCAGACCAGCCGCACAGCGGCTGGTAGCACCTCACGGGGTTCTACAAATGGTCTAGGGCTTACGCAGTTGGGGGCACCTACGGTACGATGAGGGCATGAATGAACCCAAGGTGTGGGATCTCGACTACATCAACTTCCTGCTTGCGACGCCGCGGGTGGTGTCGGCTACAGAGGGAGCCCGGGTGCAACCAGAGGGGCCGCGGCAAGCCGCCCATGATGCATTCACCCGCCTGCTCCATCGACTCGAACCCGACACCACGCCGTTGTGGCGTGAGGCCGAGCGGCTCATCACTGCGTAAGCCCTAATCGATTTGGCCAGGGCAAGCGAGGATTTTCCATCACCCATTGGGCCCACGATGGATTCTCAATCCACATTCACGATAGGCGCCGTATCAAGCAGGTGCTTGCACCAATCGAAGAGGCGGTTCGTATCAGTGCGGCCAAAGAAGGTGTTGAGATGTATCTGGAACGCACTCACGACCCGTTCGCGAGCTGACACCAAGGGTGCTCTGGTGAGCTGTTGATCGCCGAGCGACTCACGCCAGAGGTGTAGCGTGCAGGGTTGTCCGAGATCGGACAACCCTGCACTGTAATCAGGAAGAAACAGGGTTCGGTTGGGCGCCGGCGGACCCGGGTGCTAGCTAGGAGGACACATCACAGCACTGGCAATGATGAAATCGTCATCGAGTTCACAAGTAGCTGGTATGGTAGTAGTGCCGGCGGCATGCTATATTCCTCACGAGAAGCAGCTCTTCCCGCAGGAGGCGACGCTGGCATGCACAACGACGTGGCCCACATCCTGCCTTCCACACTCCTGGCCTCGCTGCCAGCCCTACCCGCGCCCCCTCCGGGCCAGAACCCTGCCGAACTCTACCTCGCCTCCCTCAGCGCTGGCTCGCGGCGAACCATGCGCACCGCGCTGAACACGATCGCCGCCCTGCTTGGCTACTCGGAGCGCCGTGACGAGCAGGGCAGTGATGCGCGTTGTCTGGACGTCCCTTGGGGCGCCCTTCGCGCCGTCCACACCGCGGCTATCCAGTCCAGCCTGCAGCAGCGCTACGCTCCTGCCACCGCCAGCAAGCTGATCGCCGCGCTGCGCCGCGTGCTGCGCGAGGCAAGGCGCCTCGGACAGATCAGCGCCGACGACTACGACCAGGCCATCGACCTGCCGCCCATCCGCGCCGAGCGGCGCCCCCGTGGCCGCCTGGTGAGCGACGCCGAGATCGCAGCGCTGCTCCACGTCTGCGCCGCCGACCCGACGCCGGCTGGCGCCCGCGATGGCGCCATCCTGGCTCTGCTGCGCGGCACCGGCCTCCGCCGCTCCGAGGCAGCCGCCCTCGACCTCGCCGATTACAACCCGGCCAGCGGCGCCGTGACAGTGCGCAGCGAGGCAGGTAAAGCGCGCGTGGTCTACACTCCCGCAGGCAGCCGCGCCGCGCTCGACGAGTGGCTGCTTGTCCGTGGTGATGCCCCCGGCCCGCTGTTCTATGGTGTGGTCAAGGGCGGCGCGCTGGCCCCCCGGCGTCTCGCAGGCCAAGCGATGGCGGTGATCTGCGCGAGCCGCGCCATCGAGGCGGGCGTGGCATCGCTCACGCCCCATGACCTGCGCCGGACCTTCATCAGCGGCCTGCTCGACGCCGGCGCCGACCTGGCTATCGTCCAGCGCCTCGCCGGCCACGAGGACTCTGCCACGACCTCGCGCTACGACCGTCGCGACGATGAGGCGAAGCGCCGGGCTGTTGATCTCGTTCATGTCCCGCATTTTCCGCGCTGATGTGTCGCAGGCGTATCTCTGAGAGATAGGTGTAATGGCTGCCGTCCCTGAGCAAGGTCAGATCGTCGAGGTCCGCCACCGCCGCTTCGTCGTCGCCGACGTGGCGAAGAGTACGCTCCCCCAGAGCCCGCTCGACTCCTCCCTTCCCTCGGCCCAGCACCTCGTGACCCTCGCCTCTGTCGAGGACGACGCCCTCGGCGAGGAGCTCCAGGTGATCTGGGAGCTCGAGCCCGGCGCCCGCGTCTACGACCAGCGCGCTCTCCCCGCGCCCACCGGTTTCGACGCCCCCGGTCGCCTCGACGCCTTCCTCAACGCCGTCCGCTGGGGCGCCGCCTCCTCGGCCGATGTCCGTGCCCTCCAGGCCCCGTTCC
The DNA here is from genome assembly GCA_034429295.1 of Chloroflexaceae bacterium. Lineage (GTDB taxonomy): Bacteria > Chloroflexota > Chloroflexia > Chloroflexales > Chloroflexaceae > OHK40. The sequence goes on along the minus strand of DAOUGF010000989.1, from coordinate 1,591 downwards.
GCAGCGGCATCTCCATCGAGGACTACCAGCTCGACCCGGTTGTCCGCGCGATCCAGATGCCCCGCGTCAACCTGCTCATCGCCGACGACGTGGGCCTCGGCAAGACCATCGAGGCCGGCCTGGTCATCCAGGAGTTGATCATCCGCCACCGCGCCCGCCGTATTCTGATCGTCTGCCCGGCGGCGCTCCAGATCCAGTGGCGCGACCAGATGCGCGAGAAGTTCGGCTTGGAGTTCCGCATCGTCGATAGCGAGCTGATGCGCGAGCTGCGCCGCTCCCGCGGTATCCACGTCAATCCCTGGGGTCATTTCCCACGCCTGATCACCTCGATCGACTACCTCAAGCGCGACCAGCCGATGCGCCTGTTCCGCGAGACGCTTCCCGCTGCCGGCGAGCTGGCCTATCCGCGCACCTACGACCTGCTCATCGTCGATGAGGCCCACAACGTCGCGCCCTCGGGTGTCGGCAACTACGCCATCGACTCGCTCCGCACCGCCGCGATCCGCACGCTAGCCCCACACTTCGAGCACAAGCTCTTCCTCACCGCCACGCCCCACAACGGCTACGCCGAGAGCTTCTCCGCCCTGCTGGAGTTGCTCGATAACCAGCGCTTCGCTCGCGGTGTCACGCCCGATCGCGCGATGCTCCAAAGCGTGATGATCCGCCGGCTCAAGTCGGAGCTGAAGTACGACTGGAACAACCGCCCGCGCTTCCCCAAGCGCGAGTTGCATGTGATCGAAGTTGCCCACAGCGACGAAGAGCGCCAGGCCCACCGCGACCTCCAGCGCTACACCCGCCTGCGCCGCCAGCAGGCCGGCGACACGGTGGAGCGCACGGCCACTGAGTTCGTGCTCAAGCTGCTCAAGAAGCGCCTGCTCTCCTCGCCCGCCGCCTTCGCGTCGACCCTAGAGAAGCATCGCGCCTCCCTCAGCGAGGCCACACGCCCTGAGCGGGGGATGCGCACCCGCCGCCCACAGGCCGGCATCCTCAAGGCAATGCTCGCTGAGGTCGAGGAGGGCTACGCCACCGACCAGGAGCAGATCGAGGCTGAACAGGATGCCGTGGCGACAACAACCGCGCTCTTCCGCCCGCCCACGCCGGAGGAAGAGGCGCTCCTCGCCAGCCTCAGCCAGTGGGCAACTACGGCCGCCTACAAGCCCGACCACAAGGCACGGGCGCTCATCGACTGGGTGAAGGGCATCGTGCGCCCCAATGGCCAGTGGACCAACGAGCGGGTGATCATCTTCACCGAGTATCGCGATACCCAGAAGTGGCTTCAGGGCCTGCTCGCCGCCGAGAAGCTCACCGAAGGCGAGCGCCTGATGCTGCTCTACGGCGGCATGAACGACGACGAGCGCGAGAAGGTCAAGGCTGCTTTCCAGGCCAGCCCCGACGAGAGCCCGGTGCGCATCCTGCTCGCCACCGATGCCGCCTCCGAGGGTATCGACCTCCAGCGCCACTGCTACCGCCTGGTCCACTACGAGATCCCCTGGAACCCCAACCGAATGGAGCAGCGCAACGGCCGCATCGACCGCCACGGCCAGACGCAGAACCCCCAGATCTTCCACTTCGCCCCTGCCGGCTTCTCGCG
>DAOUGF010000988.1:0-2062 GCA_034429295.1 Chloroflexaceae bacterium | reverse complement strand
AGGGTCCGGGGGCGAGGCCCCCGGCGCGGGGGTTGTCAGGGTGGCGAATGCCGAAGGCATCCTCGAAGAGTGCGCCCGCCCCCCGACAAAACAAGCGGGGCGCGGGGCGCCGGACGCAGTGGCGCGAAGCGCTTGCGACCCGCAGGGCATAGCAAAGGGACAGAGGCGCTGTCGCCTCTGTCCCCGGTTCTCTCTAATTCCCTCTCGCCTAGTCGCCCGTCAGGTCGGCGGTGGTGGCCGTCGCCGGGATCACCCGCTTCCGCAGGTCGCTCTCCTTCACCCGGTAGACGTTCCAGACCAGGCCAAGGGCCTCGAGGGCGCGGATCAGGTAGGCCGAGATATCGATCTGCCACCAGCGCAGGCCGTGGAAGGCCGAGCGGGGGAAGGCGTGGTGATTGTTGTGCCAACCCTCGCCGAAGGCCAGCAGGCCCACGATGAAGTTGTTGCGGCTCGCGTCGCGGGTCTGGTAGTCGCGGGCGCCGAAGGTGTGGCAGATCGAGTTCACGCTCCACGTGATGTGGTGGGTGAGGAAGATCCGCACTAGGCCGCCCCAGAGCAGGCCACTCCAGCCGGCGATCAGGAAGGGGATCAGCAGGCCGAGCCCGGCGAACACCAGCCAGTACTTGGTCATCCAGACCACCAGCGGGTCGCGCTTCAGCCAGGTGCCGTAGACCTCGATATTGTTCTTGTGGCTGATCAGCCAGCCCATGTGAGCGTGCCAGAGGCCCTCGAGCGGGCTGTGGGGGTCGTCCTCCTGGTCGGAGTGGGCGTGGTGCTGGATGTGGGTCGAGGCCCACTCGGTGGGCGAGCCCTCGATCGAGAGGCAGCCCATCGCCAGGAACACGGCCTTGAGGAAGGGCGAGGTCTCGAAGCTCTTATGGGTCAGCATGCGGTGGAAGCCGACGGTGACCCCGAGGCCGGAGAGCACATAGAAGACCAGCATCAACGTGATGTCGAGCCAGTCCACCCAGCGGTTCCAGAGCAGGTAGATCGCGTAGATCGTCGCCACAAAGGGGATCACGACAACCGCGATTACGGCGATCTTTTCGCCGAGGCTTTTCTCAAGCTCCGGCTCGACGGCGGCAGGGGCAACACGGGCCATAGGACGGACCTCCACATCTCAGACGCATGCGCTCGGCACGGCGTTAATAGCGTGCCTTCAGTGTAGGCCGTCCCTGTGGCGCCGAGAAGTGCAGCCCGTCTAGTCTGCAGTCATTGGTTAGGGAACCGTAAAGGCGGGCGCTATGTCCCTAGACCTATGACTGTAGTCATCCCTGGGCGCCTCCAAGCCACACCCTGGCTTGAGCCAGGGCAGTGGGATGCGGCGCGGCGAGTTGAGGAGGCCAGCGCGATGCCGCGCAGCCGCGGACGGCTATCCCACGCCCTGTTGCCTCGCCCAGAGCGCCGCCTGGGTGCGGTCGCGCACATCGAGCTTGCTGAGGATGGAGCTGATGTGGTTCTTCACGGTGCCCACGCTGAGCGCGAGCGCCTCGCTAATCTCGTGGTTGGTACGGCCTTGGGCCAGCATAGCGAGGATGCTCCGCTCCCGCTCGGTGAGCAGGGCCAGCCGGTCGGGTTGGGGGGCCGGCTGGGGCGTCGTCTGAGCGCCGAGCCGCCCCAAGTGCGGCAGGATCTGCGCGGTGATCTCGGGGGCGAGCAGTGCCCCGCCCCCGGCCACGGTGCGCACAGCGTCGGCGAGGGTCCGGTGATCGACATCCTTCAGCAGGTAGCCTCTGGCGCCGGCGGCGATGCCACGAAAGACATGCTCATCGTCGCGGAAGGTGCTGAGGATGATCACCGCTGGCCGTGGCCCTTTGGCGCTCAGCTGCCTGGTTGCCTCAACGCCATCCATCACCGGCATCATCACATCCATCAGCACCACGTCGGGTTCGAGAGCCGCCGCCTGCTCGATAGCCTCCTGACCGTTGCTGGCCTGTCCTACGACCTCGATGTCGGCCTTGCGGGCGAGCAGGGCGGCGATCCCCGTTCGGATCAGCGCCTGATCATCCACAATCAGCACGCGGATCTTCTCAGTCATAGGCCAACTCTTTCAGCAGGGGGG
>DAOUGF010000987.1:0-2632 GCA_034429295.1 Chloroflexaceae bacterium | reverse complement strand
CCGCTCCTACTACGCCGAGGGCCGCCTCGAGCCGGCGCTCGAGGCCTTCCAGCAGGCAGTGGCGCTGAACGGCAACTACCTTGAGGCGATCTTCTATGTGGGTCTGGCCTCCGAGGACTTGGGCCGCACCGCCGAGGCGGTGAGCGCCTACCAGACCGTGATCGCTATCGACGCGAGCAGCGAGTTTGCCGAGCGGGCCCGCGCCAGTATCGCCCGCCTCTCATGACGACACTACGACAGTACCGGCTCGCCCTGCAGATCTTCCAGTCGAACCGCCTGCGGCGCGACTACAACGACCTGGCGGAGATCCCGCAGTACACGCCGGTGGGCGAGTTTTTCTTCAGCGAGATCTACGGCCCGCGGGACTTCAGCCGCCGCGATGAGGAGGCCCGCCGGCTCCACGGCCTCCTGCACATGCTCCCCGGCGTCGCCATGCGCGATGTTGAGGAGGTGCTCGAGCTGCTCGAGCTGACCGTCGTGCTCGACGATGAGCTCGCCCGGCTGATGCTCGACCAGGGTGTTGGCCTGGATTTCGACGAGGCGACCTACGAGCGGTTCTACCGCGAGGCCGATAGCTACGGCCCGCGCCTGCGGCAGCTCACGCTCGTCCGCGACTGCCTCTACAATGTCTTCCGGCTCTCCCGCTCCCAACTGCTCGGCTTGGGGCTGCATCGCTCGCGCCTGCTCGCCCGCCTGATGGGGCTGGAGGCCGCCCATACCTTCCTCGTGCGCGGCTTCGATGCGCTCTGCGGCGTGCAGAGCATCGAGCAGTTCGCCGAGACGATCTATGGGCGCGAGTTGCAGCGACTCGACCGGATCTACGGGCGAGACGCGGAGCACGGGCAGGAGGCGGTCTGATGGTAGCGCTCGTCGAGCTGCTTCCAACCTTTGTCGCCATCGCGGGCGGCACATTCCAGATGGGCACGCCCGAGCGGGAGTTGAGCGTGTTGGCGAAGCGCTACGGCGGCACCCGCGAGAGCTACCGCGAGGAGGCGCCCCGCCATAGCGTGACCCTGCCGCCCTTCGCTATTGCCCGCACGCCGGTGACGAACGCTCTCTACGGAGCCTATGTCGCCGCCACCGGCGCCCGCCCGCCCTTCACCTGGCGCGGTCCCCATCCCCCCACGGCGCTGAGCGACCATCCTGTGGTTGACGTAAGCTGGGATGAGGCGACGGCGTTCTGCGCCTGGTTGAGCGCGGAGATTAACAAGGTAGAATTGAGCATTGAGTATGGGGAGCGCTACGCGCCGGCTTCGCTAACGGTCTCCTCAATTCGTCTTCCCACGGAGGCGGAGTGGGAGCGGGCGGCCCGCGGCGTGGATGGGCGCAGCTTCCCTTGGGGCGAGGAGTTCGACCCGCAACTGGCGAACACTCGCGAGGCCGGGCAGGGCGGAACCACGCCGGTGGGCGCCTACCCTGACGGCGCGAGTCCCGATGGGGTGTATGATATGGCGGGCAATGTATGGGAATGGACCGCCTCGCTCGACAGGCCGTACCCCTATCTTCGGGGCGATGGGCGCGAGGCGGCGGGGCCGGGCCGGCGGATCATGCGGGGCGGTTGCTACGCCAATCCGCAAGGGTATGCTCGCTGCGCCTGCCGCTTCCGCCTTGCGCCCGGTGTGCGCAACGAGTTTACGGGGTTTCGCCTGGCTCTGAGCCTGACGGAAGGAGGCGCCCAATGACAGTGAAGTACACGCGCTGGCTCCGCACCTATGTCGGCCACCAGCGCATCCTCCAAGTGCGGGCCAGCGCCTTCGTCCGCGATGAGCAAGGCGCGGTGCTGCTCTGCCGCCGCGCCGATGTAATGCTCTGGGATGTGCCTGGCGGCACGATCGGCCTCGACGAACTGCCCGCCCGCGGCATGACCCGCGAGGTCCAGGAGGAGACGGGCCTGGTGCTCGAGGCCGAGCGCCTGATCGGCGTCTACGGCGGCCCCGAGTTCCACTGGACCTACCCGAACGGCGATCAGGCGCAGATCCTCTGCCTGTTCTTCGCGGCGCGCATCGTTGGCGGCACGCTGAGCCCGAGCGGCCACGAGAATGTGAACGTTGCATTCTTCCCGCCCGAGAACCTGCCGCCGCTGCTCCCCCGCACCCGGCGCATGCTCGCCGACGCTATGGCCGGGCGGGCCGAGGCCGTCTTCGATCGCTGAGGCCGGACGCCGTAGTCAGTAGTCCGTAAGTCCGTACACAGTACAGCCGGGCGGCCAGGCAGCTACAGCCCACGGCCTCGGTCTGCGGCCTACGGACTACTTGCCCAGCACATACTGCAGCGGCGCTGGCTGGCGCACCAGCCCCTTGAGCTCGAGCACGGCGAGGGCGGCGGCGACGGTGTGGGCAGGCAGGCCGGCGGCGCGGCCCAGAGCGTCGATATGCTGGGGCTCGTAGCTCAGGTGAGCGAGCAGGGCTGCCTCGACAGGGTCGGCGGGCAGCTCGGCGCGGGCCTCCCGCTGCACGCTGGCGGTGGTCATCTCCAAGATGGCGAGCACATCCTCGGCGCAGGTCACCAGGGCGGCGCCGTCGCGGAGCAGCCGGTGGACGCCGGCGCTCTGGCGGGCGAAGATCGAGCCGGGCACCGCCAATACCTCGCGTCCCTGCTCCAGGGCGAACTCGACGGTGATCAGGGCGCCGCT
>DAOUGF010000986.1:0-4174 GCA_034429295.1 Chloroflexaceae bacterium | reverse complement strand
TCCCCGAACGGAGATCTGCCGCCAGCCGAGGCGGATGGCTCTGCCCGTCCATGGGTCGGGTACGCCGCTAGCCGCCGGCACGGTACGGCCGTCCTACTTGGGGGTGTGCAGAGGGGCGCTAGCCCCTTTGCTGGGGGGCGCGGGGGGCAAAGCCCGCCCGCACCTCACCCACCGTGCAGGTGACACTGCTTTGGGGCAGTCCCCCGGGCCGGGTGCGGGAGGGCAGAGCCCGCCCGCATCCTCACCCACCGTGCAGGTGGTACGGGCATGGGGCTGCGCCCCGGGCCGGGTGCGGGGGGCAAAGCCCGCCCGCATCCTCACCCACCGTGTCGGTGGCACTGCGTTGGGGCAGCGCCCTAGGCCGGGAGCGAGGTGGCAGCGCCCGCCCGCACCTCACCCACCGTGCAGGTGACACTGCTTTGGGGCAGTCCCTCGGGCAGAGAGCGGGGCGCCAGGCCCTCAAACCTTTGCAGGGGGGCGCGGGGGGCAAAGCCCGCCCGCATCCTCACCCACCGTGCAGGTGGTACGGGCATGGGACAGCGCCCCGGGAGGGGGCGGGGCGTCAGCGCCTGCTGCCGCCGTGGGCGGCCTGCTCAGCCGGCTCGGCGCCATGCTGCGCGCCGTGCCTCAGATGCTCGTCCGCGGCGGGGTCGCGCATCGTGCAGTCCTCGTCGGCGTACTCAACCTCGACCGTAACGTGGTCGGCGCCCAGCCGCGCAGCGATCCGGCGGGCGCGATCTTTAGCCTCGACGATCGTTGCCTTCGACGCATCGGCGCGCACCACCAAATGGGTCGTGAGCACGTTTCGTTCGCCGTCGAGCGACCAGAGATGGGTGTGATGGGTGGATTGCACATGCGGGAGCTGCCGCAGCTCCTCGTCGATCGCGCCCACATCCATGCCCTCGGGCGCGGCCTGCAGGAAGATCCGCATGACGCTGCGTAGGTTGCGGGCCGCGTTGAGCAGCACAAAGAGCGTGATGGCGAGCGAGAGGAGCGGGTCGAGGAAGTACCACTCATCGGTGAAGAGGAGCACGATGCTCACGATGAGCACCGCCACCCATCCCAGGACATCCTCGAGCAGATGCCAGCCGACCATACGAGCGTTCAGCCCCGTACTGCTACGCATGCGCAGCGCGGCGGCGCCGTTCACCAGAACGCCGAGCAGGGCGAGGGCAAGCATGCCCGGCGCGTTGGTCGGCTGCGGGTCGAGGAGGCGCGGGACGGCCTCGGAAAGCACAAAGAGCGAGCCGCCGATCAGCACGCCGCCGCTCAGCAGCGCGCCGAGCAGCGAGAAGCGCCGGTAGCCGTAGCTGAAGGTGCGGCTGCTGCCCCGTTGGGAGAAGCGCTCCAGGTACCAGGAGAGGCCCAGCGAGGCGGTGTCGCCGAGGTCGTGGATGGCGTCGGCGACAATGGCCATGCTGTTGGTCCACAGGCCGCCGACGAACTCCAGGAGCGTGAACGCCAGATTGAGAAAGAAGGCGACCTGGATGTTGCCGGTGTCGCCCGGCGCATGATGGTGGTGTGAGTGGGCCACTGGTACAGCTTTCGATATGTGGCTGCTGGATGGGATGATCGACGACAGACGACCGACGACCGACGACCGCCCGCAGCCTGCCCGACTGCACAACTCTACGGAACCACAGAAATCTCTTGGGATGTGCCTGTAAGGGCGGCGCGTCGTGGCCGCCCCCTTGGGATGCGCCAGCCGACCCGTTACATCCGCCGGCGCAGGCTCGCAGCGTGGGCCGGGCGGCTCGTGCCTGCCGTGGAGGCGAGCGAACAGCTCCCGCTTCCCGCTGGTAGTAGATGATCTGCCGCAGCGTCGCAATGACTGTGCCGTAGGCGCCGGACGGGCGATGCTCAGGGCTACTTAGCTTTGGTTCACGGCGGCCAGCGCGGCTACCCGCTGGCGCAGCAATGGCTCGCGAACCGCTGTCGCGTCCAGCCTGCTCGCGCCCAGGAAGCTCACGAAGCGCGCAAAGCCGCGGGCCAGCGCCTCCGCGAAGGCCTCATCCGTGCCGAGGGCAGTGTCCTCCAGCCACAGGCCCAGAATGATGAAGCTGCTGGTCGTTCGGTCGAACTTGCTGTCGAAGCGGGCGACGAGGCGGTCGCCCCACAGGATCGGCAGAGTATAGTAGCCGAACTTGCGCAGGTGCGCCGGCTTGTAGACCTCCCACACATAATCGAAGCCGAACAGTTCCTTGGCGCGGCCGCGGGCGCAGACATGATCGAGCGGCGCGAGGAAGACAACCTCGTCGGCCGTGCTCGTCTCCAGCGGCGCCCACGCTTGGGGCACGCGCCCGGCGCTTAGCTCGTTCAGCAGCTCGACGTCGCTGCTCAGGGCGTAGTGGACCGCCTTCCAGCCCTCAACCCGCACCTCGACCAGCTCGCCGTCGGCCAGCAGCGCATCGCGGAGTTGCTTCGCCTTGCTGAAGGGCACACCGCGGAAATACGCATCGCTCGCGCGATTCAGCCTCGAGAGGCCGGAGAAGCTGACCTCCTTTTTGATCAGGAAGCGGTCGGCCTCCTCCTCGTCGCTTTCATAGAGCAGATGGGCGGGCGCGACTGCTTCGGTGAGGGCATAGACGCGCTCGAAATTCTCGCGGTGGTGCACCATCGCCTCGCCGGTGCGCCACAGATAGTAGAGCGCCAGCGCGCTGTCCTTGCGCCCGCGATAGCTTTCTGTGCGCTTGCGCGCCGCCATCTCGAAGTCGCGGTTGTTCAGCGTGCCGCGCTCCCGCAGCAGGGCGCGCATCTCGGCGATGGCGTCGGCGTGCTCGGCGGCCATCCTGCGAATACGCGGGTCGCTGTCGGGGCTGCCGTCGCGCTCGCGGCGCATGACCACGCGCCAGTAGGGCAACTCCTCCATCGGCCGCGTGGCGAGCCAGCCGCCCCAATCGAAGAACTTGCGCTGCTGATAGGTTAGAACCCCCCAGAGGCCGGGCGTGTAGTCGAGCACGCGGCTGTGCAGCGTGAGCTCCTGGCTGCGGGCGATGATCTGCAGTGGATCGAGCTGCAGGTACTCCATCGTGCGCATGGCCTGCTCGGCGCCCTCGATCCCTCGCCAACGCCGCCCCGGCCAGAGGCCCTGCTTGCCGAGGACGAAGCGGCGGGCGATCTCAATATCAATGGTGAGCATGGGGTGGCCTTACCGTAGCGAGGCGGTACACGTAGCGAGTGGCCGGGTGCGTTGAGAGCCAATGGTTTCTCGCAGGGACTGTAGAACAAAGGGTCTGCTTTGTCAAGGTCGTTCCAACTGGGTGTCTGCGACACGTTGGGTGCGGGGCGCCAGCGCCAGTTGCAGGCGTGGACAGCTTGCCCACGCCCATGCCCAACGCGGCTGATCGCGCCGGCCGCGTGCTATAGTTGGCAGCAGAGGAGACAGACTAGTGACGAGGAGTGCCGGTGGCTCACGGACAGCCGCCCGGGCAGATCATCATCCTGAACGGCGCCCCGCGCTCGGGCAAGTCGAGCATCGCCAGGGCGATCCAGGAGACGTTCGACGGCGTCTGGATGAACCTCGGCGTGGACGGGTTCATGCGGATGACGCCCGCCCGCTACCAGCCAGGGATCGGGCTGAGGCCGGGCGGCGAGCGGCCGGAGCTCGAGCCGCTCATCCTTGTGCTGTACCGGGCGATGTACGAGTCGATCGCGGCCCACAGCCGCTTGGGGCTGCAGGTCGTGGTTGATGTCGGCCACCACGACGCCTACACTGTCCCACGAGGCATCCTCCCGGCCTGCGCCCGGATTCTGGTCGGCCTGCCGGTCCTCCTCGTGGGTGTGCGCTGCCCGGTCGAGGTGATCATGGAGCGGCGGCGGGCTACCGGGTGGGATACTGGCAATGCCGCGGGCACAGCGGTGCCGCCGCCCGTCCTCCTGTGGCAGCGGGAGGTCCACACTCCGGGTATCTACGATCTGGAGCTCAACACCTCACAGCTCGATCCGGCCGCGTGCGCCGCCGCGATCCGCAAGCACCTCGCCGAAGGTAGGCCGGCGACCGCCCTGCAGCGCCTCGCTGCTCTGGCGAGCCACGACTGACGCGAGGCGGCGCAAAGCCCGGCAACAGCAGAACGCCAGGGGCGCGGATCCGCATGACCCGCTCGTGAGTCCAATGACTCACTTCCCTGACGTCGCCCTCATGGTACGGCCCGCGCGGCGTGCTGTTAAGCCTGAT
>DAOUGF010000985.1:0-2859 GCA_034429295.1 Chloroflexaceae bacterium | reverse complement strand
CGCTGGGCGGTGAGCCTCGCCCACGCCGAGCCGCTCAACCCGCAACTGCTCGTCTACCTCAATCGCCTCTCCGACTTCCTCTTCGTCGCCGCCCGCGCCGCCAACGCCCGCGCTGGCATGCCCGATGTACCTTGGGTCAGTCCCCGGCTCGCGCAGTAGCCGCCCTTCAGGTATGCGCGCGCTCCATCGAGCCCAGGGGTCTATATTGAACCACAGAAATCTCTCAGTAGGCCCGTAGAGCCGAAGCATTCGTCCCGAACTGTACTCGTAACCACGCGAGCGACTTGGGGCGAATGCTTCGGCCCTACGTTCCTGCACGGGCGCTCCGTCGTGGCCGCCCGGCCAAGGGCGAGCCGGCCTATCGGGCTCCGCGCAAGTATCAGGCAGTATTAGCGGCGGTGCCAGAGGTAGACAGGCGCCGGCCCAAGGTTCACACGCAGGCGGCCCCCTTGGGCGTTCACGGTGCTCTCGGCGCCGCCCCGCTCGATCAGGCGGGCGCTCGTCGCGGCGGTGGCGAGATTCACCCGCGCGCCCGGCGGCGACCAGAGGATGTCAAGCGCCTCGCCGGCGCGTTCCAGCCGCAAGTCGTACACCTCGTGCCCGCTGATCACGCTCAAATCGTCGATCCAGAGGGTGCCCCCGCCAACGAAGCTGTCCACCAGATCATCGAGCACGATCGCCTGCAGCGCGGCCGGGAAATCCACCCGTCGGTTCCCGCCCGGCACGATCACATTGCCGGGCTCCACCTCGCCCCCGATCGGCGCCCGCAGAAAGTGCCATCCCGGCGCGCCGACCGGCCCGAGCACGAACTGCAGCACCTCGCCCTCGGCGTCGCGGATCCAGACCTTCACGCCGTGGGTGCTGCCGTCGCCGTAGACCCACGCGCCGATAGCGTAGGGCCGGCCCCCGAGGGGAATCGGCTGCTCGCGCTCGAAGGCCACGTAGTCGTTCTCGCGGGTGGTGAAGTTGTAACTCAGCTCGGCCGAACCGCTGCCGCTGTGGGCCCGGTTGCTCGCCCGAAGTGTGCCGTTGGGCTGGCTCACGCGGCGCCACCCGCTGATACTCTCGAAGTCCACCAGCACCCGCTGCTCGAACAGGTCGCGCCGGGCCGTGTAGGTGGCGCCCGCCAGCTGCTGATTGAGTGTGCGCAGGGCGTCGAAGGCCGGCTTGCGCGGGCTGTAGTCGGCGCGGCCCCTGCCGAGGCCTATCAGCCCATACGGATTGCCGGGGTCGTCCTTAAAGCTGTACCAGAAGCTCCGCTCGACGCCGGCCTGCCAGAGCGTCAGCATAGCGCGGACGAGAAAGTTCGCCTGCTCGTCGCCGTTGGTGCGCCCAACAGCATCGCGATCGCTCGGCCCGCTCGCCCAGCCGAGCTCCGTCGCCCAGATCGGCTTTTGGCCATACTGCTGGGCCAGGGCGCGCACGCCGTCGGCTGCGGCGGCGAGGTTGCCGTCCTCCGGCGCGTAGGGGTTCACATAAGGGTGGATCGCGATGATATCGAAGGCGTCCCACGCGCCATGTTCGGCCACTGTCCGCAGGAAGGTGGTGTCGAAGGGATTCACCCCGCCGATCAGCACCTTCGCCTCGGGGTCGATCGCCCGGATCGTCCGCGCCGAGCGGATGAGCAGTTCGGCATAGGCCGCCGGGTCGGGGGCCGGGCGCCAGAACACCGGGTGATCGGGCTCGTTCCAGAGCTCCCAGTGGTGGATGTAGCGCCGGTAGCGGGTGACAACGCCGCGCACATACTCAACGAAGGCGTCGGGGTCGGGCGCGTAGTACGACACATCGTTGGGCGTGTCGCCGCTGAAGGGCGTGGCCCAGCCCACCGAAGGTCCGAGCACGCCGAGCACTTTGATCTCCCGGCTGAGGAGCGCCCGCATCGCCGCGTCGGTGAAAGTCCAATCCCAGACGTCGGGGCGCGGCTGGACGCGGTGCCAGTGGAAGTCCTCGCGCACCCATTCCACGCCCAGTTCGCTCACCAGGGCGGCCGGCACATCCATCGAGGATGGGTCGGGGTAGCGGGTGGCGAGATGGGAGTTGAGGCCGAAGGAGGGGGGCGCCGTTGGGATGTTCAGGGTGGGCGCGGCTTGCAGCGCGGGGCGCGGGATCGGGGCAGCGGCCGCAGTGAGGAGGAGGAGCGGGATCGCGAAGGATAGGAAAGGGAGCGAAACACGCGGACGCGAAGCCGCTAGGCGGTGCAAGGGAAGCGCACGAAGAACGAGGGTCAGGAGCAAGAACGCGAGGCGGCCCACAGGGTTGGCAATGCCGGTGCGGGAGTCCGAGCCTGTGGCGAATGGGGTGGGCGCTGGTGGGATGTGGGGCTTGTTCATTCGGTGATGGTTACGGCAATGCCAGTCTGTGCGGCTACATCGTGCTCGGGCGCGTACGGTGCGCGGATCATCGCGGGCGGCGCGGCGAAGCTCCCGAGGGCGACGGCGCGGGCCATCAGCGTGTAAGTATAAACGCCAGGCGTGAGATCGGCCGCGCCGAGCGTGACGCGGTGGGTATCGGCGGCGAGGCCGCCCATGGGCGCGAACGGCCCTTGCTCGCTGAGGGGGAGCGGCTCAAGGCCGCCGGGGAGCGGCAGCTCAAGCTCGGCGCGGAGCAGCGGCTGCAGCACCAGCGCCGTCACCCGCAGCGCCACCAGCTCCCCTGGCCGCAGCGCCGCGTCGCGAGGCGCTCCGCTCGCCGGGTCCACCAACTCCTGGTGCAAGGCCAGCCCGCCGCTGCTGGCCGACGCCGGCGCGGTGACGCTATGGGCAACGAGGTAGGTGGTGGACCCTGCGGCCTCGACGCGGAGAGCCGGCCGCGCGCCGAGGCCGGCGGTTGGCAGTTCGGCCCGCAGCGTCGTGCTGAACG
>DAOUGF010000984.1:0-6532 GCA_034429295.1 Chloroflexaceae bacterium | reverse complement strand
GTTCTTCTGTAGCCACTCGCGCCAGCCGGCGTCGAACTCCTCGTAGCTGAGGCCCAACACCGCCTGCATGGCCCCGTCGTAGCGGGCCACGCCGGTGCCGGGGGTCTCGTTCATGGCTTGCGCCAACGCCCAGAGGGTGTCAAGCCCGCCGTGCTCCTCGACTATGTAGGCCACGAGCGAGTAGGAGAGGCCGTAGGCGAGGCTCACATCCCGCTCCAGCAGGTATAGATGGTCCAGATCCTGGGGGGTTACGCCGCCCGTCTCGTCTATGATCGGAATGATCCGGCCGGATTGCACCGCCGCGCTCACCTGGCCGGCCCGTGGGCTCCCCGCGACATACTCGGCGAGCCCTTCGTACATCCAGTCGCGCATTGAGGCGATCGGCATAAAGCTACGCTGGTTCACCAGATGGGTGTACTCGTGCACAAGCACCCGGTAGAGCAACTCTTCCCATCCGGTCGCCGGATCGTACGCGCTGAAGTGGTAGCCGCCGGGAGCGTTGATCTGCATCCGATCGCCCTGCGGCCGTGCCGCCGAGGCGTACCACGCAAGCGCCCCAGGATCTGACGGCGGCACCAGGCCGAAGATCGGGCGGATGCGCACGGTGTACTTGCCCTCGGGCGCTTTCCCCAGCACCTCGATCACCTGCTCTCGCGCCTGCTCCATCAGCTCGGCCAGGGTCTGGTTCACATCGTCGGACCAGTGGTAGGCCTCGTAGATGAAGTTCTCGCTCTCAAAGGTGTAGCGCTCGCCGAGCTGCCGCTCGGTGGGCTCGGAGAGCAGCCAGCGCCCGTCCACCTCGCGGAAGAGCCAATCCTCCTGGAACCCGTCCTGGCGCTGGATCTGGGCCTGGACGAAGCCGAGCTCGCGGGGTGTCAGCTCGCCGGCGGTGAAGCGCCAGTTTGCACTACCGGCGCCGATCGAGTTTTGAAAGATCGTGAACTGCTCCTGCACCAGGCGGCGGAATGGGGCGTTGCTCTGGTCCACGGTCGAGCGGAGCAGCTCGGCGTCGCCGGTGTTGTAAGCCTCAGCGTGATCGTCAAGCGTCTGTTGAATGGCCGCCCGTACAGCCTCGATGTCCAGCTCCCCACCTGCGCCGGACTCTGGGGCGGCGGTGGGCTCGGGCGCCGTCGGGGCGGTCGTGGCGGTGGCGGGCGGCGCCGTGGGCGCGGGCGTAGCTGTGGGCGGGACGGCGGCCTGACGGCCGGCACAGCCGGCGAGGAGCGCGAGGAGTACGATCAGAGGGAGGGTGCGGCGCATACTTCGCTCTGTTTCTGGTGGATCGAGTACAATCACGGGCATCCTACCACACCGGCGATCGCGGCGTGGGAGCTGCTAACCACGGACTACTGGCTTGGATCTGGAAACCTTCGCCTGGCTCCTCTCCCCGCCCGGCCAGGCAGCCCTGGCGGAGCTTGGCGCTCGCGAGCTCGCCGAGGCCGACGCCCTGCGGGAGCTGGAGCGCCTGCGCCGCAATCTCACGCCGGAGCAGGCCCGCGCCGCCCTGGAGACCGCGTTGCTGCGTCGTCGCGCCCGCGCCAAGTTTCCCGAAGCCGAGCGGCTCTACTTCACCCGCGAGGCCCTGGAGCAGGCGAGCGCCGCGCCCGTGGCGGCCCACCGCGCGGCCCGCCTCGCGTCGCTGGGCGATGTGGCCGACCTAGGCTGCGGCGTCGGCGGCGATGCCCTGGCGCTCGCTGCGGCCGGCGCCAGTGTGCTGGCCGTCGACTGGGACAAGCTGCGCCTCGCGATGGCCAGAGCCAACGCCGAGGCGCTCGGCCTTGAGGGGCGCATCAGCTTCATCCAGCGCGATCTGCTCGTCGAGCCGCCGCCGCCCGCCGCGGCACTCTTCTGCGACCCTGGCCGGCGCGCGGGCGGGCGCCGCCGCTTCGAGGTAGAGGCCTATGAGCCGCCGCTGAGCCATGTGCTCGGCTGGCGCGCCAGCACGCCCGCTCTCGCCGTGAAGCTCGCCCCCGGCGTTGATCCCACGGCCCTCCCCGCCGACGCTGAGCTCGAGTTCGTCTCGCTCGACGGCGAGCTGAAGGAGGCCGTTCTCTGGTGCGGCCCGCTGGCCCGCGCCGTTCGGCGCGCCACGCTGCTGCGCACAACTGGCGACGGGCAGGTGGAGCGGCACGAGCTCGTGGGCGACGCCATCAGCCCTCAGCCCTCAGCCCTCAGCCATCCTCTCGCCTTCCTCTACGAGCCCGACCCTGCGGTGATCCGCGCGGGGCTGGTGACGGATCTGGCGGCCCAAATCGGCGCGGCCCAACTTGATCCGGAGATCGCCTATCTCACTGCGGAGCGCCACGTTCCCTCGCCCTTCGCCCGTGTCTGGCCCATCCTCAGCTGGCGGCCTTTCGGGCTCAAGGCGCTGCGGGCGGAGCTGCGGGCCCTCGGCGCCGGCCCCGTCACCGTGAAGAAACGCGGCTCGCCCCTCGATAGCGACGCTCTGGCCCGGCAGCTCAGCGGCGCCGGCCCGCGCCCGCTTGTGGTGGTGCTCACCCAAGTGCAGGGGCGCCCCGCCGCGCTGATCTGCGGGCCGCCGCTTGGCGCTGGCGAACTGGTGGTAGAGTAGGGCCTGTGTGGCGCCCCGCAAGGGCGGCCCGGCGTGGCCGCCTCTAAGCCTGTAACCGGACAAGAACCAATGCAGCTCAGCCCAGCGAACCGCAGGCGCGGGGTGATCGCCCTGCTGGCGATCACCTTCCTGATGTACTGCGGCTTCTTTATGGTGATTCCGCTCGTCTCGGTCTACTACGTCGAAAGCCTGGGCTTCGCGGCTGCGCTGGTCGGACTCGCTCTGGCCTTGCGGCAGCTGCTTCAGCAGGGGATCACTCTGGTGGGCGGAATGCTGGCCGATCTGTTCGGCGTGCGGGCCCTGATCGCCGCGGGCGTCTTCATCCGCGCCATCGGCTTCGTCAGCCTGGCCTGGGCCAGCACGGCCCCGCTGCTCTTCCTTTCGATGGTGCTCTCGGCCCTCGGCGGCGCCCTCTTCGAGGCCCCCAGCCGGGCCGCCATGGCCGCCCTCACCGATGAGCAGGAGCGTGCGCGCTTCTACTCGCTCAACGGCGTGGTCGGTGGCCTGGGCATGACCATCGGCCCGCTGCTCGGCGCCCTGCTGCTGCGGCTCAACTTCCAGGCCGTGGCCCTCAGCGCGGCGGTCTGCTTCCTGATCGTCTTCGTGGTCACGCTGCTGATGCTGCCGCCGGTGCAGGTCGCCTTCGGCGAGCAACGCATGGGCGCAGGGCTGCGCCTCGCCTTCCGCGATCGGATCTTCCTCATCTTCACCGCCCTGCTCATGGGCTACTGGTTCATGTGGGTGCAGATCACCCTCAGCCTGCCCCTCGCCGCCCAGCAGATCACCGGTAGCAACGACTCGGTCAGCATCGTCTACTCGCTGAACGCCGGCATGACGGTGCTGCTCCAGTACCCGGTGCTTGGCTTCGCGGAGCGCCGTCTACGGCCGCTGCCCATCCTGGTGCTCGGCATGGCGCTGATGGCCCTCGGCCTGGCGGCTGTGGCTGTGGCGGTGCGCGCAGAGCATATGGCGCTGCTGCTCGGCTGCGTGGCGGTCTTCACCTTCGGCTCGATCCTTGCCACGCCCATCCAGCAGAGCGTCACGGCCTCCCTGGCCGACCCGCGGGCCCTCGGCACCTACTTCGGGGTGAACGCCCTGGCCTTAGCCTTCGGCGGCGCCCTCGGCAACTTCGCGGGCGGCCTGCTCACCGATACCGCCCGCAGCCTTGGCATCCCCGCCCTGCCCTGGCTCACCTTCGGCCTGCTCGGCCTCGGCGCCGCGATCGGCCTGGCTATGCTGGCCCAGCTGCTGCAGCGCCGGCCCGCGACGGCTCACCTCGTCGAGGCTACGCAACCGTAGTACAATCGAACCCAACCGTCGCCCGGAATAGAAGGCCGAGGCATTGGCGCGACCAACGCTTTTGCCCACACCGGGCATCGAAGCTAGTGTTGAGCCGTAGAAGGGAGCGACCGATGGGCATGCCCACGCCGAACAACAAATACGCCTTCTTTAACGGAGAGTTCGTCCCGATCGATCAGGCTAAGGTGAGCGTGATGACCAATGCGCTCAACTATGGCACGGGCTGCTTCGAGGGCATCCGCGGCTACTGGAACGCCGACGAGGATCAGCTGCTCGTCTTTCAGCTGCGGGCCCACATGGAGCGCTTGCATCGCTCCTGCCGCATCCTCTACATGCAGCTCCCCTACAGCGTGGACCAGCTCTGCGAGATCACAGTGGAGCTGCTGCGTCGCGAGCAGTTCCGCGAGGATGTCTACATCCGCCCGCTGGTCTACAAGAGCGATCCGGCGATCGCAGTGCGCATGAACGATCTGACCGACTCCTTCACGCTCTTCGCCGTGGGCTTCGGCCAGTATATTGACGCCGCCGAGGTGAAGGCGTGTATCTCCTCGTGGCGGCGCATCGATGACAATATCATCCCCTCGCGGGCGAAGGCCGCCGGCGCCTACATTAATTCGGCTCTGGCGAAGACCGAGGCCCTGCTCAACGGCTACGATGAGGCGATCGTCCTCGGCGGCGACGGCCAGGTGAGCGAGGCGAGCGCGGCCAACCTCTTCATCGTGCGCAATGGCACCCTGATCACCCCGCCGCTCACAAGCGATGTGCTCGAGGGCATTACCCGCCAGGTGGTGGCCCAACTCGCCCGAGAGCGGCTTGGCCTGAGCGTGGTGGAGCGGCCGCTCGACCGTACTGAGCTCTACGTGGCCGACGAGGCCTTCTTCTGCGGCACCGGCGCCGAGCTGAAGCCGATCATCGAGATCGACCGGCGGACGATCGGCGACGGGCGGACTGGCCCGATCAGCGCGCAGTTGGTGGCGCTCTACGCCGACGCCGTGCGCGGCCGCATCCCTGAGTATCGCGAGTGGTGCACGCCGGTGTACGAGCGGTAGCGCGCTACCGCTCGCCGTTCACCCGCAGCCAGCGGCTGCCGTAGGGCTCCATCTCGATCTTGTGCTGCGGCCCCTCGACGGGGATGTGGTTGTAGCCGTCGAGCAGATCAGTGAGGTAGTGCGCATCCTCGCCAAGGTCGATCACGGCGGTGCGGGCCTTACGCGAGAGGTTGTGCAGCACGATCAGCCGGCTCTTGCCCTCCTCGTAGCGCAGGCCGAGCACCGCTGCCTGGTCGGTGTCGAGGATCTCCGGCTGGCTGCGCCCGATCTCCAGGCACTGGTGGCGCACCCGGATCAGCTGCTCGATGCTGTTGAGCAGCGATCCCGGCTCGCGCTGCTGCACAGCCACGTTGAGCTTCTGGTAGCCGTACTGCCCCTTGCCGATCACCGGGCGGATCAGCTCCTTGGCGGATGCCGTTGAGAAGCCGCCGTTCACCTCGCTCGACCACTGCATCGGCGTGCGCACGGCATTTCGCTCAGGCAGCGACAGATCGTCGCCCATGCCGATCTCATCGCCGTACCAGAGCACCGGGGTGCCTGGCAGGCTGAAGAGCAAGCTGGCGGCTTGCCGCAGGCGCTGCGGGTCGCCGCCGAGGATGGGCGCCAGGCGCCGGGGTACGCCCCGGTTGTAGAGCCACATCTCATCGGTGAAGCCGAAGGCCCGCGCAACATCGTCCCGCTCCCGCTCCGAGAGCCGCTCGAGGGCCAATTCGTCGTGGTTGCGCATAAAGACGGCCCATTGGCAGATGGGCGGCTTTGTCGGCAGCATCCGCAGCGCGCGGGTGATCGGCTCCGCATCCTCGCGGGCGAAGGCCAGGTAGGTGAGCTGGTTGAGGATGAAGTTGAACAGCATGTGCATGCGGTCGCCGTCGCCGAAGTAGCGCGAGAGCTGGTCGAGGTCGACGTTGGCCTCCGCGAGCAGCATCGCTCCCTGGCTGCGCCACGATAGGAGCGAGTGGATATCGTCGATATAGTCGTAGGGGTCGCGAACGTCGTCCACGTTCACGTTCCGCTGCTCGATCACGAACGGGGCGGCGTCGATACGGAAGCCGTCAACGCCGAGCTGCAGCCAGAAGCTGATGATCTTGCCGATCTCGGCCCGCACCAGCGGATTCGTCACATTCAGGTCAGGCTGGTGGGGGAAGAAGCGGTGGTAGTAGTAGGCCTTCGCCTGCCTATCGTAGGTCCAGACCGTCTCCTGCTGGCCGGGGAAGATCATTCCCTCGCCGGCATCCTCGGGCTTGGTCTTCGACCAGATGTAGAACTCGCGGTAGGGCGATTCGGGGTCAGCGCGGGCCTGCTGGAACCAGGGGTGCTGGTCCGAGCTATGGTTGATGACGAGGTCGATCACGACCCGCAGGCCGCAGTCGTGGGCCTGCCGGGTGAACTCGACGAAGTCGCCGAGGGTGCCGAGCCGCGGGTCGACCCCGTAGTAGTCGGTGATGTCGTAGCCGTTATCGCGGTTGGGGCTTGGGAAGAAGGGCAGCAGCCAGATGCAGTTGAAGCCGAGGCCGGCGATATGGGGCAGGCGGCTGGTGAGCCCGTTGAAGTCGCCCACGCCGTCGCCGTTGGAGTCGGCGTAGGTCTCGACATCGAGGCAGTAGAAGATACC
>DAOUGF010000983.1:0-8219 GCA_034429295.1 Chloroflexaceae bacterium | reverse complement strand
CGGATCGTACAGGGCGCAACCAGCGGATGAGTAGCACCGCGCTTGGCCAAGGCTCAAGCCCGACGATGAGATGAGGTTGCAGATCAGCGGCGGCACGGCACTGGCCTCCTACTTGGGGTCCAGGGGCGAGGCCCCTGGCGCGGGGGGTGTCGGGGGGCGTGCGTACGCCCCCTGACAAAACAACCGGGGTGCGGGGCGCCGGACGCAGTGGCGCGAAGCGCTTGCGCCCGCAAACGTCTGGCGGGATACAGGGCACCAGCCCCGCCAGAGGCGTGGGGAAACTCCCCACGCGCGAGGACGGGGCGCGAGGCGGCGGCGCCCCAAGCCGCGCCCCGCTACGCACCGAGGAGCGCCGCCACGGCGGCCGCGATGAGGGCGCCGGCGACGGAGGAGAGTAGGTTCACCAGATCGTTGGTGAGCCAGGGCCAGCCCCGCAGATAGCGGGTGGGCGCGCCGTCGCGCGCGACGCGGCGCTCCGTCTCCCGGCCATCAGGGTAGGCGTAGATGGCCTGCACCGTGGCGCCGAGCAGGCTATCGACCATCGCGCCGCCAAGGCCGCCGGCCAGCGCGCTGAGGACGATCCAGAGTGGGGCGACGCTACCAGGGCGGTAGAGGAAGGCGGCGAGAAGCGCCCCGATCAGGAGGGCGCCGGCGGCGGCCGCGATAGAGCCGGTGAGCGTAACGCCGCCGGAGGTGCCGGGCTCGACGGCCCGCCCGCTGGTGATCAGCCGTGGCCGCTGGGGGCTGAGCACGCCCAACTCGGTGGCCCAGGTGTCCGCTGTGACGGTGGCCATCAGGCCGGCGAAGGCCGCCAGCAGCAGCTCTGGCTCCCCGGCGAGGGCGTAGAGCACCGCCGTGAGCGCCGCGAGGCCGCCGTTGGCCAGCGTCTGGCCTAAGTCGCGGCGGCCGCCCTTGGCGAACTTCTTGGCGGCCCGCTGCTCCTTCAAGGTCTCTTTGTAGTGGGAGAGCAGGCTGCTGGTGACGAAGAAGGTGACCAGCGTCAGGCCCCAAGCCCAGCCGCCGAAGCCGAAGGTGAGTGTGCCCACGAGCACCGCGCCGAGCCACCCACTGGCGGAGAGCGAGCGTCGCCAAAAGGCCAGGCCGCCAATGAAGGCGCTGAGCATCAGGCCGAGCCCGAGCTGGAAGTAGTTGATCATCGCCACAAGCAGGGTGTGCGAACAAAAACAGGGCGTCGCGGCTGCGACGCCCCGCGATTATAGCAGAGAAGCTCCGTCAGGCGGCCACGGCTTGCTCCAGCAGCTCGCGCTCGCCCATCCTGGCGGCCACCGCCCCGAGGGCCGCCTCCAACTCAGCGGCCAGCATCTCGCTCACCTGCTGCGCCGGCACGAAGGAAGCGAATGGGCCGAGCATCGGCTCCAAGTCAATACCCATGCTTGCTTGAAGATCCGTGCCGTTCACATCGGCCGTGAGTGTCCAGCGGGTCTCCACCGGGAGCGGGCTGCGTACCTGAAAGCAGATCTCCCGCGGCTCGGCCCAAGTGAGCTCGCCCTCGCAGCGAACCGCGCCGAAAATGCCGCCTAATCCCATGTAGGTGACGAGCGTCGCTCTGCGAGCGGCCTCATCGCGGTTGAGCAGTTCGACCTTCTGCACCCGCGGGAGCAGTTCCCCGATGCGCTGTGGGTCGGAGAGGGCGGCGAAGATCGCCTCGGGCGTGACGCCCTCGATAGAGGTGCGCCGCGTGACAGTGATCATCTCCTGCTCCTCTCATTGTCCTAGCCGTGTCAAACTTTTGCACAGCTTAAGGTGAGTTTGTTCACCATTTGCACAGTATCAGTATACGCCCCTTAACCAGGCTTGTCAATACTCTTGTTGCGGGGCCGCCGGCCAAAGCTCCAAGCGATAGATAGCGTTACTGGTGCAAGATATGGGCCAGCAGCCTTCGCATCGAGCATCTGGCGTTTCCAGGAGCGGAGTGGGCAAGCGCCGCGCCCCGCGCTCGCTTCCACGGGTATGAGCAGCCGCGCATAGCGACGCCAGCCCCCGCTGGTCTGGAGACGCGCGCCTGATATTTGGAGGGCTTTGCACGGGGCGTGCAGGACGAGGCCGATCTTGATACGGTGGCTGACGATATCCGCGCTACCGTACAGCAGACGCTGGAGCCCGAGCATGTGCTGCTCTGGCTGCGCGGGAAGTGATGGCCCTCTGGCTATCCTGATGCCGTTGAAGTGCCCTAATGATGCTTTTGGCGAACCAGGGAGCACCGGCGAGACGCCTGCGCTCCCGGACGCATGATGGCGAGGTTTGCCAATGGAGCTATGGTTGCTCCCGCCTGCGGCTACCCAAGGCGCCGCCAAGCAAGCCGGCCACGACCATCAGGACATAGAGACCCAGCCCCACCAGCTCAATCGCTCGAATGAAGAGCACATCTAAGACGAGCGAGATGAGGGCGACCAGCAAGCCAACAAGGAGGCCGTGCAGCAGCGCCTCACGTTCTACCTTGCGCGCAACCCACCAGGCGCCATACCCGGTCACCACGAACACAAACAAGAACGTGCTGATCAAGGAAGTAGCCAGGAAGGCGCTCTGGGAATCCACGTGGGCCCAGTTGAGGAAGGCGAGCAAGGGAAACGACAACGCGACGCCGAGGATGAAGGTTGCGATATAGATCAACACGGCGACCGTTGTGACGAGACCCCAATGCGCCCGCGAGAGGCGCGTTTTCAGGTTCACCATGATGGGAGTATGCTGGGCGCGACCGCGGCTGTCAAATTTGTGGCGCGTCCTGACAGGGTACAATGTCACAGGTAATCGTATGGGTTAGGGCCGGCCCGGCCCTTCTCGCCCCGCAAGGAGGGCTTGATGATCGAACCGAGCAACGCGACCGGCGAGCCGCAGCGCCGGCCTGTGAACCCTCTGCCCTTCGGCGCGGGCGCGGCCCTGCTGCTGATCCTCTTCGCAATCGGGAACGCCATCGGCGGCGAGCCCGGCCAGATCATGGCCGCCAGCCTGAACGCGCTGCCCTTCGCCGTGCTGGCCGTGCTGGCCTACCTCGGTGCCGATCGCCCGAACTGGGCCTGGGTGGTTACGGCCCTCTGGCTGCTGATGATGATCGGCGGCCTGAGCCTGATCGCCGTCGGCTTCGGCATCAGCGCCCTCGCCGACGCGCCGCCCACGCCGGGGGAGCCGCTCCAGCTCAGCCCCGGCGACTGGCTGCGGGTGGCGCTGATCTTCCTTGGTACGCTGGCCAGCGTGGCCGTCGGGGCCTGCCTGCTCCTGCCTCCAGTGCGCCGGCTCGTCGCGCGGGTGTTGCCGATCGACCCCGACTCCTTCGTCCACACCATCGCCCTGGTGGCCGTCGTCACCCTGACCCTGATCTGCTTCATGCCCTTGCTCGTGCTCGGTTTCCCGCCGATGCTGGCGCTCGTGGATCAGCTGAGCGGCCAGGCGACCGAGCGGGGCGAGGCCGGCCAGTTGCTCGATCTGGTCTACGGCCTGATCTGGACTATCCCCTGCGCTATCCTCGCCGTCGGCTACGGCATCAGCCGCGACTTGGGGCAGGCGCTGCAGCGCCTGGGGTTGGTGCGGCCAACCCTGCGGCAGGTCGGCGCGGCGATCATCATCGCCCTGCTCCTGGTGACTGCCGTGCAGCTGATCGGCATCGCCACCGACTGGCTTTGGGGGCAGTTCGGCTGGGAGACCACCGACGACGAGGCGTTCGGCGAGTTGATGAGCTTCGCGATCAACCCGCTCGGCGCGCTGGTGATCGGGGTTACCGCGGGCCTCGGCGAGGAACTGGCGGTGCGCGGGGTGCTCCAGCCGCGGCTCGGGCTGCTGCTCTCGAACCTGTTCTTCACAAGTCTGCACGCGCTTCAGTACAGCTGGGACGCGCTGCTCGTCGTCTTCCTGGTCGGCGTCGCCTGCGGCCTGGTGCGCAACCGCACCAACACAAGCACCGCGGCGATCGTCCACGGCGTCTACAACTTCGTCCTGGTGATGCTGGCCGCCGTCGGCTTAGGGGGCTAGTGCCCGTACAGCGTAGTCGGTAGCCCGTACAGCAAGCGCCACACAAAGCCACAGAGCCAGGCGACGTGGCCAAAAAGGTCGGCTGAAATTGCCCTCGTGCGTTGGCAGGCTGCGGGCGGTCGTCTGTCGTCGGTCGTCCCATCCAGCAGTTCACATCTGGAAAGCTGGACTAGCAGGGTCTGGCCGAGCTCTGCCCTGCTGCGTTTTGTACTGCTTGGCAAGGCTGGCCCACTGACGCACTACGCCCTACCTCAAGCTTGAGGGAGCAGTGGGAGGTAGCTCAGTGCCACCTTTGTGCAGCAGTTCACGTATTACTATACACACTACGTATCGCGTGCTGTTCCGCTATCGTGTGCTGATAGCCCGCTGCATAGAGGTGCTATGTCCCGAAGAGTTTCTCTGTCTGCCGCCCTGGTGGCGCTCGCGGCGCTGCTGCTGGCGAGCTGCGCGGCCGCAGCTACGCCGGAGCAGGCCAGCGTCGAGCCGCGCCTGCCTCTCGCGCCGTGCCGCTTGAGCGCGCCCGGCCAGGCCGCCGAGACCATCGCCGCCGAGTGTGGCACCCTGACGGTGCCGGAGAATCGGACGACGCCGGGCAGCCGCACTATCGATCTGCGGGTGGTCGTGGTGCCTGCCATCAACCCAGGCGCTGGCGAGCCGCTGCTGCTGCTGGCTGGCGGGCCAGGACAGGCGGCCTCCGAAGCCTTCATCCCGCTGCTGCCCGCCCTCACCCAGGTGAACCTCAGCCGTGATCTGGTGCTGGTGGACCAGCGGGGCACCGGAGCCTCCAATCCCCTGAGCTGCCCGCTGGAGGAGATCGACGTAAAGCTCAACAACGACCCGGCCGACCCGGCTGTGTTGGACTGGTGGCGCAACTGCCTCGCTGCGCTCGATGCCGATCCGGCCCAGTACACCACGGAGGCCGCGGCCTACGACCTCGACGCGGTGCGCGCCGCACTCGGTTACGAGCAGGTGAGTCTGCTCGGCGTCTCGTACGGCACCCGCGCCGCCTTGGCCTACCTGCGACTCTTCCCCGAGCGGGTGCGCGCCCTTGTGCTCGACGGCGTGGTGCCGCCCGAGCTTCCGATCGGCGCCGCGATGGGGCGCGACGCCCAGCGGGCCCTGGAACTCACCTTCGCCGCCTGCGAGGCCGACGAGGCCTGCCGCGAGGCTTTCCCCAAGCTGGCGGACGACTTCGCCGCGCTGCTGGCGAGCCTCGAGACCGAGGCGCCCCTGGTGGCGCTAGCGGATCCCTTCACCGCCGCGCCGGCAGAGGTGCGGCTCACCCGCGACCTTGCCGCGGCCACGATCCACAGCCTCAGCTACGCCCCTGAGACGACCGCCCTGATCCCGCTGCTGGTGCGTACGGCGCGGGAGGGTGACCTGCGGCCCCTCGTGGCCCAATCGCTGATCACGGCGCGGCAATTAGCCGACAGCGTGGCTCTCGGCATGCGCGCCTCGGTGATCTGCGCCGAGGACGCGCCGCGCTTTCCCGCTGACGAGGAGGACGAGAGCTACCTCGGCGATCTGATGCTGCGCTCGCTCAGCGCAGCCTGTGCCGTGTGGCCGCGGGGTGCGGTGAGCACGGCCCTGAGCCAACCTGTGAACTCTGATGTGCCGGCGCTGCTGCTCTCCGGCGAGCGCGACCCGGTGACACCGCCGGCCTATGGCGAGGCGGTGGCGGCCGGGCTGCCGAACAGCCTCCATATCGTGGCCGCCGGACAGGGGCACAACATCTTTTTCCGCGGCTGCCTGCCGACGCTGGTGGCGGAGTTCCTCGCCGCGGGTAGCGCGGCGGGGCTCGATACGAGCTGCGTCGAGCGACTGGGGCCGACGCCGTTCTTCACCAGCTTCACGGGGCCGCAGCCATGAGCCCGGTGCAGGCGCCCTTCCTTTCGCGTCATCCTTTTCGAAGCTTCGAACCTTCGTTTCGCGTTCTTCGCTCCGATTCGCGTCATTCGCGATCCAAAGTTCTTCTGCCAAGCAGCTGGTGTGCATGCAGGAATGGCGCCCTCGGCACTGGCAGCCGTCGGCTTTGGAGCCCGCCTCTGGGCCGGGGCGCTGCCGCCCCGCACACAGCGCCCCGCGGAGCTAAGACGAAGGAGATATGAGATGATCGAGGTCGCCAACCTCGCCAAACGCTTCGGCACGGTCGTCGCCCTGCGCGACGTCAGCTTCGGCGCGCCCGACGGCCTCATCACCGGGCTGCTCGGCCCCAATGGCGCCGGTAAGACCACCACGTTGCGGGTGCTCTACACCCTGCTCCGCCCCGATGCGGGCTGGGCGCGGGTGGATGGCTTGGACGTAACGGCTGACCCCGTTGCGGTGCAGCGCCGCCTTGGCGCGCTCCCCGACAGCCGCGGTCTCTATGGCCGCCTTACCAGCCGCGAGAATATCCGCTACTTCGGCCGCCTCCACGGCCTCCGCGGGGCCGATCTCGAGCGGCGCATCGACGAGCTCGTGCGCCTGCTCGACATGCAGGAGATCGCCGACCGTCGGGTGGAGGGCTTCTCCCAAGGCCAGCGGGTGAAGGTTGCCATCGCCCGCGCCATCGTCCACCGCCCCAAGAATATCGTGCTCGACGAGCCCACCAACGGCCTCGACGTGCTCGCCACTCGCGCCATGCGCACGATCATCCGCCGCCTGCGCGACGAGGGCCACTGTGTCCTCTTCTCCTCCCACATCATGCAGGAGGTCGCGGCCCTCTGCGACCGCATCGTTGTGGTGGCCCACGGCGAGGCTGTGGCCGCCGGCACTCCCGACGAGCTGCGCCGCGCCACCGGCCAGGAGAGCCTCGAGGATGCCTTCGTCGCCGCCATCGGCTCAGCCGAGGGCCTGATGGCATAGTGAGGGAGCTATGTTTGAGCGCATCGGCATCGTGCTCCGCAAGGAGCTGATCGACAACCTACGCGACCGCCGTACGCTGGTGACCTCGCTGCTCTCGGCGCTGCTCGGCCCCTTCATGCTCTTCCTGCTGCTCACTGTGATCGGGCAGACGGTGGGCGAGCGCGCCGAGCAGCCCCTGGAGTTGCCCGTGGCCGGCGCCGAGCGCGCCCCCGGCCTGATGGCCTTTCTCGAGCAGCGCGACGTGATCCTCCAGCCCGCCCCGGCCGATCCCGAGGCCGCCGTGCGGGCCGGCGAGGCCGACGTGGTGCTCGTGATCGGCGAGGAGTACGCCGAACGACTGCAGGCCGGCCTGCCCGCCCCCGTTCAGCTCGTGATCGACAGCTCCCGCCAGTCGGCCGAGCCGAGCGCCAATAGGGCCCGCCGCCTGCTGGAAGCCTACGGGGGGCAGCTCGCCGCGCTCCGCCTGCAGGCCCGCGGCGTGAGCCCGAGCCTGGTTGTGCCCCTGGCCCTTGAGGAGGCCGATGTAGCGACGCCCGAGAGTCGCGCTGCCCAGCTACTCAATGTGCTGCCCTACTTCCTGATCTTCTCGATCTTCGTGGGCGGCATGGGCCTGACGATCGACGTGACTGCCGGAGAGCGCGAGCGGGGCTCCCTGGAGCCGCTGCTGCTCAATCCGGTGCCCCGCGGCGAGCTCGTGATCGGCAAGCTGCTCGCCGGGCTGTTGCCCACGGCCCTGAGCGTGATCGTTAGCCTGGCCGGCTTCGCCGCGGTGATCAACTTCATCCCTCTCGGTGCCCAGCTCGGCGTGCGCCTCAGCCTCGGGCTGCCGGCGCTCGTCGCCATCTTCCTGATCGCCCTGCCGATCATGCTGTTCGCCGGCGCCCTTCAGATGATCATCGCCACCAGCTCGCGCACCGTGAAGGAGGCCCAGAGCTACCTTGGCTTCCTGCCGCTCATCCCTGCCTTGCCCGGCCTCTTCCTGGCCTTCCTGCCGCTGCGCCCCGCCATGTGGCAGATGCTCGTGCCCACATTCGGCCAGCAGGTGCTGATCAACCAGCTGATGCGCGGTGAGCCGATCGATCCGCTCTTCACCGCAGTCTCCGCTGCCGTCACCCTCGCCCTCGGCCTGCTGCTCACTCTCGTGGCGATGCGCCTCTTCGGCCGCGAGCAGGTGCTGTTCGGTAAGGGGGGGTAGTGCCATCAGGCCGGACTGCCATCCTGATCATCGAAGATCGACACGAACTCGCCCACACCCTCAGGCGAGCGGAGCGGCCTTGAAAGATGCCGGCTGTTGGGCGCCCCGCCGCGGGCGCCCTTGCTACTTCGCCGCGAAGGTATTGTCCAGATACCGTCGCCAGGTTCGCGCTGCATCGAAAACGTATGGTAAAATC
>DAOUGF010000982.1:0-2562 GCA_034429295.1 Chloroflexaceae bacterium | reverse complement strand
GTCAGGGGTCGCATCCTCGCCGAGCAGGAAGCGCAGCAACTCGCGGTTGAACACCTGGGGGCGCTCCCACATCGGCACGTGGCCGGCCCCGGGGATTACCACGAAGTGGGCCAGAGGCAGGTAGCTGTGGAGCTGGCGGCCGAGGGCGAGCGGCACTAGCCGGTCGTGCTCGCCCCAGACGATCAGGCAGGGCGCCTGGATCGCCGCGAGCCTGGGGCTGATGTCGGCGGCGAGCAACTGGCTGATCGCCCGCAGCAGCGTGGCAGGTCCGGCGCGGGCGGCGTCGGCGGCGAGCACCGGCCAGAAGCTCGGCACGGTGTAGCGCAAGGCGCCGAGCAGCCCGCCGGCGTGGCGGAAGTAGCGCCGCCCGAGGGGCACGGCCGCCGCGGAGCCGAGCGCCAGCCGCTCGACCCGCTCGGGGAAGGAGGCGGCTAGATCGGCCGCGACCAGCCCGCCCATCGAGTGGCCGACCATGTTGGCTCGCGGTGTCCCGATGAGCTCCATCCACTCGGCTAGCGTGGCGGCGGCCTCGTCCAGCACGAAGCGATGCCCGCGGCTGGCGCCGAAGCCGATCAGATCCACGAGGTGGACGCGGAAGTGGCGGGCGAGGGGGTGCAGATTATGCCGCCACCAGCGGGTTGAGCCCGAGAGCCCGTGGACGAGGATCAGCGGCGGGCCGCTGCCCGCAGACTCGTAGGCGATCGTCTTGCCCCTCACCAGCACGCGCCGCCGCTCCGGCCCGCTGTCGTGCGCTGTGCTCATGCCGATGTCGCAAAGCAGTGCGCCTAAACCGTGTCGAGGGCGGCGGCCAGGTCGGCGATCAGATCCTCCGCCGCCTCGATACCCACGGAGAGGCGAACGAGGCCATCGCTGATGCCGCGGGCGGCGCGGGCCTCTGGGGCGAGCTCGCGGTGGGAGGAGATGGCCGGCACGGTCACCAGGCTGTAGAGATCGCCGAGGGTAGTGGCGGGCAGGAAGATCTGCAGCCGGTCGACGAAGCGGGCGACCGCGCTCGCGTCGCGAAGATCGAAGCTGACGAGGCCGCCGAAGCGCCCGGCGAAGGCAGTGGCGGCGAAGGCGTGGGCCGGGTGCTCCGGCAGGCCGGGGTAGTACACTCGGGCCACCGCGGGGTGGCCGGCGAGAAAGGCGGCGACGGCTGCTGCATTGGCGCACTGCCGCTCAACCCGCAGGGCGAGGGTCTTCATGCCCCGCAGGATTTGCTGGGCCTCGAAAGGGCCGAGGGTTGCGCCGATCAGGCGGGCCTGGCGGACCAGGGTGGCGTGGAGCAGGCCGGCGCGGGCGGCGACCAGGCCGCCGGCAGTGTCGCCGTGGCCGGCGAGGTACTTGGTGGCGCTGTGGAGCACCAGATCGGCGCCGAGGGCCAGGGGGCGCTGCAGCACCGGCGTGGCGATCGTGCTGTCCACCACCAGGCGCGCACCGACGGCCCGGCAGAGAGCGGCGAGGCCGGCCACGTCAGCCACCCGCAGCAGCGGGTTGGAGATCTGCTCGACGAGCACCACCTCGGGGCGCAGCTCGCTGATGGCCGCCTCGGCCGCGGCCAGGTCGCAGAGGTCAGCGTAGGCGACTGTGGCGCCGCGGGCAGCGAACAGCTCCTCGAGGAGCACCGTGGTGGAGCCGTAGAGATCGCGGGCAGCGAGAATGGCGCGCGGGCGAGGGGCCGTCTCGCCTCGTGGGGTGGCGGCCGCGAGGATGGCGGCGTGGAGCGCGGCCATGCCCGAGGCGTAGGCCACAGCCCCGCGGGCGCCCTCGGCGGCGGCCAGCGCGGCCTCGAGGGCGGCCACGGTGGGGTTGCCGTAGCGGGTATAGAGGTAGCCATCGCCGTTCTCGAAGGCGGCGTCGAGCTCGGCCAGGCTGGGGTAGAGGTAGGTGGTGGCGGTATAGATCGGGGTGGTGGAGGGCGTGGCCTTGGGCGCCCTGGCGCGCTCTCCTGCGTGCACCAGGCGCGTCTCCAGGCGCCACGGTGTGTCGCGCGGATCGCTCACGGTTGCTCCTTGGGATGATTTGGTAGAGGCCGGGGTCTGCTGAATGGTACGCGGGAGGTGGGGAGTTGTCAACCGCGGCGCGGGCTGTGCGGGCGCTGGCACCCCGCCGGGGAGGTGATAGGCTGCCCGCGCCTGCTGCGGGCGCAAGCGCTTCGCGCCACTGCGTCAAGGCGCCCTACGGCCTGTCGTCGGAGGGCGCACGCCTGCCCGCTGACACCCCCCTCCGCGCCAGGGGCCTCGCCCCTGGACCCCAAGCCGGAGGCGTTCTTGGGCGAGGATGTTTGGATCGCGAATGACACGAAACGGGGCGAAAAACGCGAAACGAAGGCGCGAAATGGCGAAGAGGAAGACGCGAAACGAGTGGGCCGGCTGATACTATGCCCGGCGCTGGCGACTCGCTAGTACTGCAGCTCCCGCTCTCGGCGCAGAGGGGCATGCAGCGATGGCGTCTCGACGCTGGCGGCCATCGGCTTCGGGGGGTCCAAGGGGGCAGCCGCCCCCTTGGCGGGGAGCGCAGGGGCGGCCTGCGCCCTTCGACGTTGCATCAGCCCTGGCGGTG
>DAOUGF010000981.1:0-2776 GCA_034429295.1 Chloroflexaceae bacterium | reverse complement strand
TTGCGTAGCTGGGCCACGAGGTAGTCGCGCACCTCGGCGTGGGCGGGCGAGCCGATCGGGTGGGGCTCGCGGGCGATCACGCGCAGGTGCTCCATCGCCCGCTCCGCGGAGAAGGCGGTCGCCGGAGCGTTCTTCGGGGCCACGGCGGGGGGCGTGAGCTGGAGCAGGCCCAGCGCGACCGCCAGCAGCAGCGCCAGGATGAGCAGGCCGCCCGAGAGCGAGAAGCGGGCCGGCAGGGCCACCGCGCGGGGCGCCGGGGCGGTGAGCGAGACACTCTTATGTGCCATCGGAGGGCTCCTTTCTATGGGCTAGTGCGGTTTCAGGCGACCTTTGTGGCCATGTCGCCTGGCTTTCTGGCTTTCTGAGGCTCTCGCTGTATGGACTACGAATTACGGACTACAGAGATCAGGCAAACTGCCGGCGCTCGTCGGTCGTCTGTCGTCGGTGGCCCTTACCAACAGCTGATCCTCAGGGCCCGACCTTGCCAGTTGCTCTTCCCGCTCCGCGCCGCTGTAGCTACTGTGTTGATCATCGTCGTCTCCATCAGGCTCTTTGCTCCCCGGGCCGCGCCCAGTGGCGGCCGCTGGGGTGAGCGTACCAGGCGAAGGCCGCACGGCCATCACCCCGCAAGGGCGATTGCGGAGCGTGGCGAGGGTGATGCGAAGGGTGATGCGGAGGCTGAAGGGCGCAGCTCACAGCGGCGATCTGCCGCTCCCACCGCGGCGGAGCGGCCGCGGCCGAATTGAAGCCGCCCCAACGCTGAAAAGCGTATCGGGGCGGCTTCTAACATTCAGAGGCGCGCATTACCGGATCATAAGCCGAATTGTTCACTTAGCGGCTCTGCGCCCGCACTGCGACAATAGTGGGCGGCTCACGCTAACAGGTGCGGTCTCTAACCCTTGGAAGGGCGAGAGGCTTCGGCGAAGCGCGGTTCACACATCGCATGTTGGCATCAGGTGTGCTTGCTTGAAGTGATCTGTACGCACCGAGGCCCCAAGCCTGCGACGGCAGGCATCACCACAGGAGGAGACACCGATGACCCAACAGGAGCTAGCGCCAAAACGAGAGATCCGCCGTTTCGACATCTTCGCGGAGTGGAACCGGCTGAAGGGGCGGACGAAGGCGAAGCTGAGTGAGGCCGACGCCCAAGCCTACGGCCTCGCTGTGGCGAAGATCGTGGCGGCGCGGAAGTTCTCCGGACACGACCCGGCACAGGCCAAGGAGCTGAGAAGGAAGGCCAAGGAGGAGGACGTGGGCGAGCCCTGGTGGGAGCACATGGGCTCGGCCGACGAGTTCGGCCGCAAGGTGGTTGCCCGCATGGGCGAGGCGTTCTACCGTGAGGTGTTCCAGCCGGCGGTGCTGCGGGCTTGGGAGGGCGGCCAGCGCTACGAGGAGATCCGCGACGCCCTGCGCGAGCCGTGGAACCGCCATCTGCGCGAGGGGAAGACGGCCAGTTCAGGGAAGCGACGTGGCTAGCGACCCGCAGACCGACAGCGGGACCCACCAACGCTCCAAGCGTCCTGCGAGCTCTGTGGCGTTCTGCTCGAGCAAGGCGCGACGACCTCTACGCCAAACTCTGTGCAGCCTGCGCCCTTCGATGACGGAGCAACACAGCACGTCAAGGGTTCAGCGCGCATGTGCTGGGGCAGCGTGGCCTCTCGTCCATAGACGCGCCGTTGACGGCGTTATTAGCTCCACAGAGCCAATGGAAGGGCAACACTGTGCCTCAGCTACCAATGCGTGAGGGCGGCAGGTGGGTACTGGCTGCAACCATCCTCGGGTCGAGCATGGTCTGGCTCGAGAGCAGCGCCCTCAACGTCGCCCTCGACGCGATCCAGCAGGATCTTGGCGCGACTGCGACCGAGCTGATTTGGGTCGTCAACATCTACCTGCTGCTCCTGGCGGCTTTCATCCTCATCAGCGGCTCCTTGGGCGACCACTACGGGCGCAAGCGCATCTTCGGGCTCGGCGTCGTCCTCTTCACCCTCGCCTCGGCCACCTGCGGTTTCGCCCCCACCATACCGCTGCTGATCGCGGCACGGGCGGCGCAGGGTTTTGGCGGCGCTCTGCTTGTGCCGGGCAGTCTCGCGATCATCACCGCGACTATCGCCGAGGGCGACCGGGGGAAGGCGATTGGGATCTGGTCGTCGGCGAGCGCTGTCACCACCCTGGTTGGCCCGGTCCTCGGCGGCTTCCTGGCCTCGGTCGGCTTGTGGCGCGGTGTGTTCTGGCTCACCATACCCTTCGGCCTGCTCGTGCTGCTCGCGCTGGCCCGGGTGCCGGAAAGCCGCGACGAGCACGCGCCCAGGCAACTCGACTACGCCGGCGCTGTCACACTGGCCCTCGCGCTCGGCGCCTTGACCTTCGGCGCCCTCCAGCTCGGCGAGGCCAGCGGGTTGACGGCACGGGCCTGGCTGTCTCTAACCGCCCTGGCTGCCGGCCTGGCTATGCTCGGGGTTTTCGTTTGGGTCGAGCGGCGCAGCGATCACCCGATGGTGCCGCTGGAGCTATTTGCCTCGCGCGCCTTCACCGGCACCAACGCAATGACCGCCTGCCTCTACGCCGGGCTAGGCGGCGCGCTGCTCTTCGTGCCGCTCAACCTGATCCAGGTGCAGGGCTACAGCGCGAGTACGGCCGGTTTTGCCACCCTGACGACCTCGGTGTTGCTGGCCGTGCTGTCGCCGTGGGCCGGGGGCACGCTGCTGGAGCGGTTCGGGGCACGCACGCTGCTCACAATCGGGCCGGCAGCGGCGGGCGTGGGCTTCGCCTTGCTGGC
>DAOUGF010000980.1:0-2717 GCA_034429295.1 Chloroflexaceae bacterium | reverse complement strand
GGGCGTGGTCTATAACCTGTTGGCGCCACGTCTGGACGACCGACGACCGACGACCGACGACCGCCCGCAGTCGGTTGTCCGTGATTTGTTGTCGGCGGCCGGTGAGCGGCGTGCGTTGCTCTCGGCGGCCTTCGCCCCGCCGTTGCTGCTCCTGCTCGGCAACCTAGCCCAGGCGATCTGGTATCTCAGCGGGTACGCGGCGCGACAGCAGGAGCAGGGCCGGTCGGAATGGGCCTACTGGGACGCCACGCGGATCGTGCCCGGCACGGTGAACGAGTTCCCCTTCTTCACCTTCCTCTTCGGCGACCTTCACGCCCACATGCTCGTGATGCCGCTGAGCCTCGCGCTGCTTGGCCTGGCTGTGGCGTACGCGAGAGGCGTGGGGCTGCCGTGGCTGGGCCTGCGCCCCGACGACCGTTCGCAGCTACTCGACGATCGCCGGTGGTCGGTGGTCGGTGGTCTATCGCTGCTCGGCCTCATGGGGCTGCTGGCCGGCGCGATCCGTGCGACGAACACCTGGGACTACCCGACCTATGTGGGCCTCGCCGGGATCACGCTGGCCCTGGCGGGTTGGCGGGCGAGCCGCGGGCGGTTCGGGCCGGGGCGATGGCCCTGGACGCTGATCTGGATGTTCGGCCCGCCCCTGCTCGTGGTGCTGATCGGCAACCTGCTCTTTGCGCCGTTCACCGCTCACTTCGCCACTGAGTCGTCGGGCGTAGAGCTCTGGCGCGAGGGGCTGGCGCCGACGCTGTTCGATCAGTTGCTCAGAGCGGAGCGCACCAGCACCTGGGATCTGATCCGCCTCCACGGCCACTGGCTCTTCGTGGCCGCGGTCGCGGGGCTGCTGCTGCTCCGGCGCCTCGCCGGCTCGGTGCTGGCTTGGGCCGCCGGCGCAGCCCTCGCCCTGGTGACCCTCGTCAGTGCGCTGCTGGGCTGGCCCGCCCTGACATTGCTCCTGCCGATGCTCGCCGCCGCCGCCTGGCTGCTCTGGCGCCTGCGGCGCGCGCCCCTGCGCCTGATCCTGCCCGCCCTCTGGATCGCCGCCGGCCTCGGGCTGCTCGCCCTGGTCGAGCTCGTGACGGTGAAGGGCGACATCGGGCGCATGAACACGGTCTTTAAGTTCGGGCTCCATAGCTGGACGCTCCTCGCCCTCGGGGCGGCGGCGCTGCTCCCGCAGCTGTGGGCTGCCGGGCAAGTGACCGACAACCGACTCAAGCGGTCTCTGCCCGGCGGTCGTCAGTCGTCGGTGGTCGGCCGTTATCTCCTCCGCGCCTCCCTCCTGCTCCTCCTGGCGGCCACGCTCGTCTACCCGCTCACGGCCACCCCGGCGCGGGCTGCCGATCGCTGGGCTCCCGATGCGCCCCGCAGCCTCGATGGGAACGCCTACATGGCCTTCGTGAACGCCGAGCGCAACGGCCAGCCCTTCTCGCTGGACGAGGACGCCGCCGCGATCGATTGGCTGCAGCGCAATGTGACGGGCACCCCGGTGCTGCTGGAAGCCCATCTGCCTTCCTACCAGTGGGCCGGGCGCGTGGCGACGAATACGGGCCTGCCCACGCTGCTCGGCTGGGAGTGGCACCAGATCCAGCAGCGAGGCGTGGTCGGCGCCGGCTCCGTGATCGCTGCCCGCCAGCAGACGGTGGCCGAGATCTATAACTCGCCTGACGAGCAGCGCGCCCTGGAGTTGCTGAACGCATACGGCGTGGCCTATGTCTATGTCGGCGGGGTGGAGCGCGCCACCTACGACCCGGCGGGGATCGCCAAGTTCGACACCATGGCCGCGATGGGCGACCTTCAGCGGGTGTTCCAGCAGGGGCAGACGGCGATCTACCGGGTGGTGGCGCCGGGCGAGCCGCGCATGCTCACGAGCGACCTCCCGGTAGTGGCGCCGAGCGTCGAGATGACCCCGCCGCTGCTGCTCGATCGGCCCGTGGGCGAGTTGCCCGCCGTGAACGAGTATGCCTGGAACGGGCTGGCCCGGTCGAGCGAGTGGCTCTCGATCTTGCTCTGGCTGCTGGCCCTCTACGGCCTCGCCGCGCTCGGGCTGCCGGTGGCCCACGCCGTCTTCGGCCACTGGCGCGACGGCGGCGCGGCCTGGGCCAAGCCGATCGGCCTGCTCCTGCTCGGCTACGCGGTCTGGCTGCCCGCCAGCCTTGGCATCTGGCAGTACAACCGTTGGGGCCTGCTCGGCGGCTTCATCCTGGTGCTGTTGCTCGACATCGCCGTGCTCTGGCTGCTCGGACGGCACAGCGAGAGCCCAGCACAGGCCACTCCCTTCTCGCTTAGCGCCTCGCAGATCCGCCGCGGCGCAGCCGTGCTCGCCGGCTCGCTCCGCTCCCGCCGCAGCGCCGTGCTTTGGGGCGAGGGCGTGTTCCTGACCGCCTTCGCGGCCCTGGCGCTTGTGCGGGCGCTCAACCCCGACCTCTGGCACCCGGTGTGGGGCGGCGAGAAGCCGATGGAGTTCGGCTTCCTCAACGCTATCCTGCGCAGCCCGGTGATGCCGCCCTACGACCCGTTCTTCAGCGGC
Source organism: Chloroflexaceae bacterium (assembly GCA_034429295.1). Lineage (GTDB taxonomy): Bacteria > Chloroflexota > Chloroflexia > Chloroflexales > Chloroflexaceae > OHK40. The sequence goes on along the minus strand of DAOUGF010000980.1, from coordinate 190 downwards.
GGCTACATCAACTACTACTACTACGGCCTCTACCTCGTCTCGCTGCCGATCAAGCTCACCGGCATCGCGCCCGCCGTCGGCTTCAATCTGGCTATAGCAACGCTTTTCGCCCTCACCTTGGGCGGCGCGTTCGCCGTGGTCGCCCAGCTCAGCGGGCGCGCCCGCTACGGCTTGCTCGCCGCATTGCTGG
>DAOUGF010000979.1:0-2125 GCA_034429295.1 Chloroflexaceae bacterium | reverse complement strand
GGCGCGCTCACAGCCTTCTACATCGCGCCGAGCAACAACCGGCTCACGCCGGTGGTGGGCCTGAGCGCTGAGGAGCCATCGATCCGGCCCGACCCGCTCGAGGTCGAGGCAGCCTTCAGCGTGCCGCTGCGGCAACTGCTCGACCCGGCGACCGTGCGCGAGGAGATCTGGGAGTGGCGAGGGATAACGGTGCGGCGGCCCTTCTTCGACCTGGAGGGCTATAAGGTCTGGGGCGCCACCGCCTTGCTGCTGAGCGAACTGGTAGCCCGCCTGCGGCGCGTGGAGCCCTGGTAACGCCCCGAGCGATCCGCCACAAGCTGCCGGTCCTTGTACTCGCTGTGGTTAATCCGCCGCAGCCTGCACCTCGGCCAGCAGCCGCTCCGGCTTGCCCCGGTACTCGTCCCAAGGCGTCTCGCCGCGAGCGATGCTGTCGAGGATGCGCCAGAGGGTCGCGTTCACGGGCGCGGGTAGGCCGCGCGCGGCTGCCTCATCAGCGACGGCGCCGTAGAGAAAACGACCCTCCGACTGCTTCCGGCCGGCCCGCAGATCCCGCAGCAGCGATGGATCCTTCCCGCCGCGCCCGCGCCCCACAAGGCGACGCAGCAGCGGGTTCAGGAGAAAAGATGGCATCAGGTTGGCCGCGCGGGCGATCGTGGCCGCGGGGTAACCCGGCAGATTCACCGGGCTCGCGCCCATATTGGCCATCACCGCAAGCGCCTCCCGCGCCGCTCGCACGTCGAGCTCGAGCAGCCGAGAGTCGGCGTAGATCTGATCCACCGTCATGTCGAGGATGGCGGCCTGGGCGTTGCCGAGCATGTTCAGCAGGGCCTTCGACCATTTGAGGGCCCGCGGGTCGGCGTAGACGCGCGTGGGGAAGCCGGCCGCGGTGAAGGCGGCCGCCCAGCGGGTCACGTCGGTGGCCGGCTCCAGCGGGGCGAGGCCCACGCCGCCGAGCTTGGTGATCACGATCTCGGTGGGCCCGGCGACCTCGACCGAGGTGGTGATCGCGCCGGCAATCACCCGGGCGGCGCCGAAGGCCTCGGCCAACCGCTCCTCGTTGCCGATCCCGTTCTGCAAGGTGAGGACGAGCTCAGGACCCAGAGAGCGCAACGTCTCGATCGCCCCCGGCGTGTCGTAGCCCTTCACGCAGAGGATCGCCAGCGTCGGGCGGAGACAAGGTAGCGGGAGCTCGATCGGCGAGGCCGCGGCCGCCACCCGCACCGTTCGCGTCGCCCCCGGCATGCGGATCGTCAGCGGGGCCTCTAGCAGCGCCTGCGCGCCGCTCGGTCGCGCCAGCAAGGCGCTCGGCTCACCCCCCGCCAGTGCCAGCCGGCCCGCCACCTGCAGCCCGATCGCCCCCCCGCCCACGACGACGATTGACACGTTCCGCTCCGCTAGACGCTCGATGGAAGGCTGCGGAGAATTATAGCAGACGGCGCGGCCCTCAGTCTGTGAAACTTTTTCTATCTTCTCACTTCTCGCTCAGGAGCGCGGCGACGACCCGCTCCCAGCTGATGCCGGCGATCTTCGGCTTGCCGGCGCACCCCAGGCGCTCGGCGAGGCCCTGATCGGCGACGAGGGTGTCGAGGGCCGCAGCGATCGCAGCTGGCTCGGGCGGGCAGATCAGGCCGTTCTCCCTGTGCTCAACGAACTCCAGCACGCCGCCGGCGTCGTCGGTGGTCACCACGGGCCGCGCCGCGCCGAACGCCTCCACCGTGGCAAAGCCGTAGTCCTCGTCCACCGGCGCGTAGTAGACGGCGCGGGCCCCCGCGTAGAGCTCCACCAGCTCGGCGTCGCTCACGAAGCCGAGGAAGCGCACCCGCTCGCCGAGCCCCAGCTCAGCAGCGATGCCCTCCAGGCGCTCGCGATCCGGTCCGGTGCCGGCAAGCAGCAGCCGCGCGGGCTGGCGCATCTTGGCGAACGCCTGCAGCAGCAGATCAAGCCGCTTCGCCCGATCGAGGCGCGCCGGCGAGAGGATGTAGTCGCCGTAGGGGCCCGAGCGCAGCATATCCGCGTAGCGGCTCGGCGGGTAGAGCGGCTCGCTGTCGAGGCCGTTGAAGCGGCGCAGGCGGGCGCTCACGTTGCGCGAGATCGTGTAGCGGGCCCGGCACTCGCCGAGGCCGCG
>DAOUGF010000978.1:0-4881 GCA_034429295.1 Chloroflexaceae bacterium | reverse complement strand
AAGAGGCCATCGCCCTTCTGCAAAATCTCAGCCGCGCCCCGTACCCAGCCCCTGTGGCCGAGCCGGCCCCCGCGCCGCGCACGGCCCTTCAGCGGATCGGCCTCGACCGCATCATCTACGCGCTCCTGGCCTTGGCGCTGATCCTCGGCCTGCTGCTGCCGCAGCTCACCGGCCCCTTCCAGACGTCCACCCCCGCGGCCGCTGGCGCCGCCGAACTCAGCGCGCTGCTCGACAGCCTCGACAGCGAGGATGTGGTCCTGGTGGCCTACGAGTGGGCGGCCCAGCGCACCGGCGAGTTGCGTCCCCTGGAACAGGCGGTGCTCAGCCGGCTGATCGCCGATAAGACCAAGCTGATCCTCGTGAGCACCGATATGCAGGGTACCCTGCTCTCCTTCGACCTGCGGGAGCCCCTGCGGGCGGCCGGCTATAACGTCGAGCCGGATGGCCGCGAGTTCGGCGGGCGCGACTATGTGCTGCTCGGCTATCGCCCCGGCGGCGAGCTTGCCCTCCGCAGCCTCGCCCAAGACCTGCGGGGCGAGCTGGCCTCCGACTTCAGGGGCCAGGACGCAACGGAGAGCCTGGTGGCAAACCATACCGACGGCACGCCCCGTATCAGCTCGATCCGCGACCTGGCGCTTATTCTCGTGATGGCCGATCAGCCACAGGATGTGCAGGCCTGGATGGAGCAGGTGCGCCCTTTCATCAGCGAGGAGCCGGCGGTGCCCATCGCCTTTCTGCTGCCGCAGGAGGCCGAGCCCTTAGCCCAGCCCTACCTGCGACTTGACAACGTCTACCACGTCGCAGGGCAGCAGGGCGCCCTCGCGCTGCTCGGCAGCGATGGAGCGACCGACCCTGGGACGGTCGCGCGGATCTCCGGCCAGCTCTGGTACTCGGTGCTTGTCTTCGTGGTCCTGCTGCTGCTCGGCGGGCTCGGGGTGGCGGTGACGCGGGCCACCGGGCGCCGCGCCCGAGGAGGTGCCGCGTGAGCCCCGACGCGCTCCCAACCCTGATCGGCGGCCTGATCGCCGTCATCCTCACGCTGCTCGTGTTCAGCCGCCTGGTCGGCGACAACCCGGCCTTTCGGGTGGTGCAGTACCTCTTCGTCGGCGTCTCCCTGGGCTACGCCTTTGTGGTGATCTATCATCAGGTGCTGCTCCCCGGCGCTCTGGCCCTGATCCGCGATTTCGATAACCCTTCGGCCTTCTGGCTGCGGCTCGCGCCCTGGGTGCTCGGCCTGCTGCTGCTCACGCGGCTCACTCGTCGCCAGACGATCTCCTGGCTGGCCAACCTCCCCCTGGCGCTACTCTTCGGCGTCGGCACGGCGCTGGCGGTGGGCGGCGCCCTCAAGGGTACCCTGCTGCCCCAACTGCTCGACACGGCCCGCCCTGTGGACAGTGATCCCCTGCAAGCTGTCGGGGCTGTGCTGCTGGTGCTTGGCGTGGTTCTCACGCTCTGCTACTTCTACTTCACGGTGCCACGCGAGACGGCGGGCGGGCGGGTGGTGGCGTTCGGGGCCCTCGTTGGCCGCTGGCTGCTGATGGTCGCCTTCGGCTTCTTCTTCGCCGGCGCCCTGCTTACCTACCTGACGGCCCTGAACGCCCGGCTCGAATTTGTGATCAATTGGCTGCGGGCGCCCTTCGGGTGACAGGGTGAAGGGGTGACATCCTAACGGCGCCGATAGGCGTCTCCCTGTCGCCCCATCGCCCTGTCGCCCTGTCATCGATAGGCGAGCAGGAATGAGTGAGAGAGTTATGGCAGAGAACTCGGGCGCGGTGCTGGTAGCTGAGATCGGCAGCCTGCTCACGCGGGTCTCCCTGATCGATCAGGTTGACGGCGAGAGCCGCATGGTCGGCCACGCCGAGACCAACAGCAGCGTCGAGGCTCCATTTCAGAATGCGCTCTACGCCGTTCTGGAGGCCACGGCTCAGATCTCGGAGCTGACGGGCCGCCAGCTGATCCGCGACGGCCAGCTGATCATGCCCCAGACTAGCGAGCGGGACGGCGTCAACCAGCTGATCGCCATCACCAGCGCGGCCGGCACCATGGCCCTGGTGATCACCGCGATCGCCAGCGACGTCTCGGCGCGGAGCGCCATCCACGCCAGCCACGCCACCTACACCGCCCTGCTGCAGACGGTGACCCTCGACGACGCCGCCGGCCAGACCCAACTCGGCCCCGCCGAGCAGTCGTGGATCGAGCGCCAAGTGGAGACGCTGCTCACTTTGCGCCCCGACGCGGTGTTGATCGCGGGCGGCCTAGAACAGGGCGCGGTGGATGCGGTGAACCGCCTGGCCCATATCGTGGGCCTGACGGCGCTGAGCACGTCGGTGGACGAGAGCGGCCAGCAGCGCCAGGAGGTGACGGCGCGACCAGTGATCTACGCCGGCAATAGCCTGGCCCGCGAGCAGGTGATCGAGGCGCTCTCGGATCGGGCCGAGCTGTTCATCGTGGATAACCTGCGCCCAGCGCTCGATCGGGCGAATCTGGATCCGGCCCGCCAGGAGCTCGGCCGTCTCTACGAGAAGCAGATCCTCACGCGCCTGCCGGGCCTCGCGGCGCTGCGACGCCTGAGCCGCGTCCCGGTGCGCACCGTCTGCGACGTGGAGGGACTGATGACGCGCTTCCTCGCCGAGCGGACGGGCCGCCGCGTGCTTACGGCTGACGTCGGGGCGAGCGCGACGGCGGCCTACTACGCCGCGCCGGGGCGCTACCACCCGGCTGTGCTCGGCACGACTGGCATTAGCTATGGCCTGACGGGGCTGCTCGCCGACCCCGGGGTGGAGGCGATCGCCCGCTGGCTTCCCTTCCCCATCGACGAGGGTGAGCTCACCGAACGACTGCTCAATCGAGCCCTCAGGCCGCAGGTGCTGCCTGCCTCGCGCGAGGATCTGTATATCGAGCACGCGCTGGCCCGCGAGGCCTTGCGGGCCGCCTACGCCGCCCTGCGGGACGAGGCCAGCGTAGACGACTACGACTGGTTGCTGGCGGGCGGCGGTGTGCTCGCCCACGCGCCGCAGCTCGGCCTCGCGCTGCTGACGATCCTTGATGCCCTGGAACCAGCCGGCGAGCACGACCGGCCGATCATTGATGTCTACCTCGACACCCTCGGGCTGCTGCCCGCCGGCGGCGCGCTCGCGGGCCTCAGCGCCGATGCGGCTGTGACGGTGGTCGATCGGGATCTGCTGCGCAACACGCCGCTGGCAAATGTGGTGGTGACGCTCGGCGATGCCCGGCCCGGCGAGACGGTCGCGGAGGTGGAGTTGAGCGTTGTTGGCGGCGGTGTGGAGCGGCGCGTTGTGCGCTACGGCGAGATCGTGCGCCTGCCGCTGGCGCCGGGCCGCTTCGGGCGGTTGACGTTGCGGCCGGCTGGCGGCATCCGGGTGGGTTCGGCCGCCCCGGGCGAGGCTGTCTCCTCGGAGGGCGGCGACGTGCCCGGCAGCGCCCTCGGGGTTGTGATCGACGCCCGCGGGCGGCCGCTGGCGCTGCCAGCCGATGGGCGACAACGCCGCGTCCAGCTTTGGAACTGGTTGGTAGCCCTCGATGCCGAGCGGGGCGATAACCCCTACGAAGCGCAGGAGGCTGCGCCCGCCGCCGAGCCGGCTGCGGCGATGGAGCAGGCGCCGCCCCCCGTGCCCGCGGTCGCAAGGCCAGCAGAGCCCCTCGAGGCCCCGCCCACCGGCGAGGTGGTCTCAACCGGCGCAGCCGGTGGTCGCAGGATCGCGCTCGATGAGCTGAGGGCCCAGGAGCAGCGCAGCGCTCCACCCCCGCCACCCACTAGCGTGGATAGCGACCTCGACGCGCTGCGGCAGTCGGTGGAGGAGCCGAAGCGAAGAGGGCTGTTCGGGCGGCGCAAGTAGCTCGCGAAATGCTCGAAAGCCAAAAGGCGAAGGCCGCTTGGCCTTCGCCTTTTGTTGTGTACCGGTTGGGAACTGGCCTCCGCGCTACTGCTCCTCGATCGTGATACCGAGGATCATCTCGCCGGGGGTGGCGAGGTCAGCGGGGTTCTGCGGGTCGCGCAGCGGGATGCCGTCGACGATCTCCTGACCCTCGATCACACGGCCGAAGATCGTGTACTGGCCGTTGAGGTGGGGCGCGGGGGCTGTGGTGATGAAGAACTGCGAGCCGGCGCTGTCAGGGTCGGAGGAGCGAGCCATCGCGACGAGGCCAGGCCCATCGAAGTTGATCTGGTCGGTGAACTCAGCGGGAATGGAGTAGCCCGGCCCACCCGTGCCGTCGCCCAACGGATCGCCGCCCTGGGCCATAAAGTTCTCCAGCACGCGGTGCCAGGTGAGCCCGTTGTAGAAGTTCTGGCGGGCCAGGAAGACGAAGTTGTTCACAGTCTGGGGGGCGATCTCCGGGAGCAGCTCGATGACGATGTCGCCGCGGGGCGTGATGATCGTGGCAGTGTACTCCTTCGCCGGATCGATCGTCATGGGCGGGGGCTCGCTGTAGCTGTAGACCTCAGCGGTGGGCAGCGGCGTGACGTCGGCGCGGGTGGGGACGGGCGGCGTTGTCGGCGCCTCGGGGGCCGCCGTCGGCTGCTCGGCGGCGGGCTCGGTGCTGGCGAAAGGCTCGGCGGTGGGCTGCGTGGCCGCTGCGTCGCCGGAGCGGCTGATCAGCAGGGCAGCCACGAGGCCGAGCACAAGCAGCACAACAACAGCGGAGATGATGCCCGGCACCGGGCTGGGCGGAGGTGGGGGCGTCTGTTTGGCTTTGGAACGAGACTGGCTCACAGTAGCTCCTGAGTGAGAACTGAGAAGCGAAGGCTGCCGGCTGTCGCTATGGGCAGCCAAGCTGCGGACGACACACGGCGGCGGCATTATAGCACGGGCCTATGCGAGCCTGGCCGCCAACTCCGGGGCACGGCGGGCGATCTCGGCT
>DAOUGF010000977.1:0-6499 GCA_034429295.1 Chloroflexaceae bacterium | reverse complement strand
TCGAACCGTTGAGACCCAGAGGGTTTGGAGCCGAACGAGGCGTTCCGAGGCTGTCTGATGTACGAGATCCGCCAGTTGCTGCTGCGCAACTACGTATGCGCTGAATGCCAGATGATACTGAAGGGACAGCGGTAACGATACGAGCCAGGGGTCGCCGAGATAGTCACCATCTTGCAGGTGATCCAGGAGCAGTGTGGCCGTATACAGTGTGCGCCAGCTGCGGCAGAACTGGGCTTGAGCTCCTGCCTCGGTACCAAGGGACGTGCCGAGATCTTGGATGGCTTGCAGCCAAGCCGGACGTGGTGCCAGTGTGTCGGAGCCTTCGCACAGCCGGTTCAGGGCGGCATCGAAGTCCAAGCTCGTCTGGGGAAGTGAGGCCATGGGATGTATCTCGTGCCACTTCAAGCTAGAGGTGGCCCATAATCAGAATTGGTGGAGCGTGGCCCTTGGGAAACCTTGGGCCACGTGGTTCGGATGCGTTAACAGCCACCCCCACCGCCCCAGCTTGGTCCCCCCGTCGTGAAGAAGATTGGGCCCAGCAGCGTTGCCTGAATGGCGATATCGCGTAGTCGCGGGAACGAATGGGCAACGCGTGCGGGCATCTCTTCCCGGCCGCTGTCGGCTATTGTGATCGCGCTGTCTTGCTCGGCCGCGTCCTTGACGGCGCTCACGGTCGCCTGCATTTGGGCACGCTCATGCATCGCAAACCTCCTGGTTTGCCCGTACGGATACCGTAGTGGCCCGCTACGAGCTTGCACCTCGGTTGCCGCTCCCGTTGCAGGGCCGGGATGATTAAAACGAAGTTAAAGCAACAGGAGAGTGCAGTATAGCAGGAGTGCCCCGCCAAAGGAATATGTGAAAAGGCACGACAAGGTGAAAAAAGAGTCATCCCACAGTGACTCAGCTGGCCTCATGTTGCCAGAACGCTGCGAGATACTACTGTAAGCAGTAATACGCAGGGTGATGACTATTGGCCGTAGACGCGCCGATACCATTCCACGAGTTGAGTGCGCTGCATACAGCCGGTCTTGCGTCGCAGGATAGTGATGTAGTTCTGGGCCGTATGAACATTGACACCCATTTGCTCGGCGATCTGCACTGTGCCGAGACCCTGCGCCAACAGTTTGAGGGCGACAAGCTCTTTGGGCGAGAGCGGCGCTTGCTGGGTAGCCTGCTCCAGATACTTCGTTACCACCGGCGATACAAATAGCTCGCCCCGGGCCACGACCTTGATAGCCTTCACTAGCTCGCGGGACAGCTCATCCTTAGTGACATAGCCTCGCGCACCCGCATCGAGCAACTCTGGGGCGAGATCGACCATGCTTGAGAAAATCACTATTGCCAACTGCGCGTACTCACGCTGAAGACGGTTCATGAGGCTCAACACGGGGCCACCCATCCCACTCACGTCGAGGATGAGCACATCGGGATTTGTCTGGTCGAGAACCTCGGCCACAGTCTCGAACGAGTGAGCTCTGCCGACCAAGCCGATCTCGGGATGTTGCGCCAGTAGGTTCTGCACGCCGTCGATGATGATGGGGTGATCATCGGCAACAACAACACGGATCATGGTGCTCATTCGCTCCCCTTTGGTAGTTGACGCCTTCCAAGCGGTGTGACTGCCGCTGGCACACATCAGTATAGATGCCCGTGCAATGATTTGCTCTATGTGAAAAGGCATCAATTTGAGCCATGGCCCTATATCGGGGCTTTCTTTATGCCTTTTCGAATCTTCACAAGTGATGAACTGGCTTCTATGATGATGGCCCTGGTTCCTGTGATATTGAAATAAGGGGCTTCAGCATGAACAACATTCTTGCCCGCTGCATCGGCCTCGGAGGGAGGCCAGACATCTCGATTGATGCGGCGATTATCCTCCTGCATCGCCACGGCAAGCTCCGGCGATGCGAGGCCCGCGTCGCAGTCTTGGACTATCTCGGACTGCAGCGCGAGGAGCTATGCGAGCAGCTCGGTATCACACCGGGGACCATCGATAAGTACTGGACGCGCATCTACAACGCGAGCGGCCACCACGGACGTCAGGCGGTGCGGGCTTGGGTGGAAGCGCTCCTTGCTCAGGCAGTTGTCGAGTGAATAGTCAGAACCACGATCTGAAGCTCCCGTATCCATAGTTTGCGCACCGCTCAATCCCCGTGTCCTGAGTTTTGTCCAGCGAACTGTCCCTCATTTTGCCCCTGATTTTGTGCAGTTTCCTTAAGCCATATACACCCCTACACTACCACTGAGAACCCTTGTTCACCGCAGGTCTGGGCATGCTTGCACCACTGATACGCGCTTGGCTGCCGGCGCTCCTCCTGATAGTCGCGAACTGGCTCGCCGGTTGTGGCCCGGTGGTCACCTACGCGGACATCCAGCGCACCGCAGTGGCAGGGGGTTGCTGGCCTAACCGCCCCGCCTACCCGACGCCCCCGCCCGTCACCGTCACCCCGCCTGTGCCACTCACGCCGACGCCTCAGGGCTTCCGCTGGCCGACCGGCGTGCCGTCGCCCACACGCCTGCCAACGACCACGCCATTCCCGCGCTGCCCGGCAGCCTCTGGCGAGGAGCTTGTTCCCTGGCCAACGCCAGTGCCGGCGCAGCCGCCCTACCCGACGATGGAAGACACGCGAGCCGGCGGCAGCAGCGGGCAGAAGACTACGCTCCAGCTACCAGAGGTGGTCCTGACCATCGACATCACCACACATCCCACGGAGGGCTGGCCGGCGGTCGCGGCAGCGGTCTGGTCGGGCAATGATAACCCGGAGCGAGCCTTTGTCAGCGTGCTCAATCCCCACACGCGCACATGGACGCCAGCCCACCAGGTGGACATCGGCCCGTCATCGCTCGGGCGTTACACCCGCACGGTCGAGGTGGCTATCACCGGCGACGGTGTTGTCCACGCTGTCTGGGGCATGAGCGACCCTGACTTCAGCAATCACGACACGCCGGCGGGGGTCTGGGCGGCCGAGAGCCACGACTACGGGATGAGCTGGAGCACGCCGCAGCTCATCGGCGCCGACTGCCGGCAGGTCAACGACTTGGCCGCCACGCTGAGTGGCTGGCTGGTCGCGGGCCTGGTCTGCAACGACGGTCCGGCCCGCGTGCAGCCGGGTATCGCCACCCGCACTCCCGATGGCGTGTGGACGCTAGAACGGCTGCCCGGTGCTCTCTGGTATTTCAGTGAGGGGGCGGTGGGGATTGCCGAGGACGGCCAGGAGGAGCGGGCGACCGTCGCCTTTCTCTCCGGCCCGAACGGGGCGATGGCGACCCCGCCGCGCGTGCTGCTCTTCGCGAAGCCCTTAGGAGCCGCTGATGCCTGGCAGCGTACCGCCCGCGATATCGACAACCCTGGGGTGGAGGAGGGGCCGCGCACCTGGCACGCCCGGGCGCTAGTCTACCGGCCGGCAGGGGCGGGCAGTGACTCTGTCACGCTGATGTTCTCCGACGCGAGCCGCTGGAACGGCTACGCCTTGATCTCGCAGGATGCCGGACGCAGCTGGCTCGCCCCCGAGCTCGTTGTGGCGCCGGAGGTCAGTGGTGAGCAGATTGCGTTCGCTGCCCCAGCCTACGACGCCATCAGCAACCGCCTGGTCGCCATCTATACCTGCTGCGTCGATGGAGGCTGGAGTAACGCCGAACCAAGCACCCACTACCTGCGCTCGTCCACGCTCGGCAGCGGCGTGTGGGCTGATCCCACACCTGGACAGCGGGTGCCATTGGTACTCGGCGCTCGGGCGAGCGGCGAGACCGTGACCGCTCAGGCGCGCAATGCCCGCAGCGCCTGGGTGGCCTGGGTCGAGGGCGGCAACGCGGTCGAGGTGCGCTCATTCGACCTCGCCACCGTGCTGCCACGGTCGTAGGAGGCTTCTGATGCAGCGACCCCTCCTCATCGTTGGGCTTCCGCTCCTTGCGCTGCTTGTGCTCGCCTGCGGTGCGGCCGGCGTACTTGAGACCAGCGGAGCGCCGCGTTGGGCCTGCCCGAGCCCGACGCCGCGCCCTTGGGGCACCGCAGGGCCGGTCAAGGAGATCATTACGCACACCCGACCGATCTCGGAGGGCGGTGATTGGGAGGAGTACATCTTCTGGGAGCAGTGGGAGCAGGAGTATCCCGACGCCTCAGGGCCGCCCTTTCCCTCGCCCACGCCGTATGCTCGCGTGGGCGCCAGCTACACCCTTGGCCAGCGGGTCGAGGTTGGCCCGCTCCACGTCACCGTCGGCGCTGAGGCAGGGCGGGTCGTCAGCGGCCGCACCGGCATCCCCGACGGTACGCGACAGCTCTTCTCTATCGACATCACGTGGATTAATCGGGCGACCATCGCCATCCCGATCAACTACACCGACCGGGTGCGGCTCCGTGCAGTCAAGACGCCATCAGGCGCGGTGCTCTCCGACTCCACCTGGGCCTACTCCGAGACGGCCCGCGAGCTCGCCGGTAGTCCCGAGCTGCCATCGGAGATCCCGCCCGGCGAGAGCAGCGTGCGCATCCCGGTTCTCGCTCCGGTCGGCGAGCCAGAGACGGTCGACGTCATCTTCATCGGCAACCCGGCCGCGCAGTATCCCATCCCCACGTCCACGCCCGACCCTGGCGCGACGATCCAGCCAGGCACCCCGACCATAGTTCCCTCGCCGACGCCCGCCGGCAACCTGCTGCTCCAAGATCGCGACCCGCAGTTCATCACCGTGCAGTGGACAGCAACCACGTGGGTGCCGCCCGGCGGTCTGCCCTGCGCTGACCCTGGCGCGCTCACCGACTGGGGCAGCGACACGACCGACACCTGGGGCGAGCCGATCCTGGTCGGCGGGCCGCCCCCGCCGCCCGGCGCTGACCGGCTCATCCAGGTGGCGCTCGCCCAAGTCGGCAAGCCCTATGTCTGGGGCTCGAAGGGGCCGAACAGCTTCGACTGCAGCGGGCTGTGCACCTGGAGCTACGCCCAGATCGGCATTGGCATCCCCAATGGCTCGCGGGCGCAGTTCGCCGGGATGCAGCCGGTCGCGACGAGCGAGCTCCGGCCAGGCGACCTGATCTTCTTCTCGATCGCCGGCACCAACCGGATCGACCACGTCGGGCTGCTCGCCGACGTGAACGGCGATGGGGTGTGGGACCTCATCCACGCCGCGAGCCCCGAGCTCGGCGTCCGGGTCGACTACAACGTCTTCTCCTCGGCCTACTACCAGCCGCGCATCCGCGGCTTCCGCACCGCCCGCTGAGCGATGAGGATGGGTATGCGTTGCTTTTTCACTTGGCGATATCAGCTCTTCAGGTTGGCCTGGCTCCTCGCCAGCCTTGCTGCACTGCTGCCAGCGCGGGCAGCCGCTCAGACCCACGAGCTGCGCATCACCCTGCGTGATGTGGGCGGCCAGGGGATCGTGGGGATTAGCGTGATCGTCCGCAGCGAGGATGGGCAGGAGCTCGCTCGACAGGTGACCACCGATAAAGGGGGCGCCTCGTTCCACGGCCTGCCTGCTGTCGTGCGGGTGGCAGTGGAGGGGCAGCCGCAGGGCGGGCCGCGCCTCTACCAACTCGGTGATGATGCTCAGGGCGTGCGCGTAGATCTTGAGCAGGCCGCGCTGCCACTGACTCTCAACCTGCGCGCTGAGCGGGACGGGCTGGTGCTCCCCGACCCTGCGACGATGCTCACGCTGGAGGAAGGCGGCCCTCTCATCACAGAGACGGAGCCGATCCCCACCGCAGCGCTGGCGACGCCCGCGCCACTTCCAAGCACAGCCTCCACGGCACCTCAGGCTGTCGTTGGCGTTGCGGCGTCGCCGAGCGAGGCGCCCCAGCGTGCCGGCTGGGTGCCGCCAGTCACGCTGCTGATCGTCGTTGTCGCGACCGTCGCGCTGCGCCTCGTCCAGAAACTGCGGAGCACACGATGAGCCAGCGACGTTTCTCGCTTCAGCTGCGTGTTGGGGCGGCGCTTCTGCTGCTCGCCTCCCTCGCCTACCACGTCATCTTCCCGCGCTCGGCCTGGGCAGCCTGCGGGCCGCTCGACATGGGTGCCTGCATCGACAACGCTGAGTACAGCTTCTACTACCTGGTGGCCTCGATTGCCTGGAACATCAACCGCTGGCTGCTCCTGCTCGCCTACCAGTTCGACCAGCTGCGGGCCTGGCTCGTCACCGTCGCCTTCTCTGGTGCTTACCAGTGGCTGACCTCATTCATCCAGCCGGTCTACATTCCCGTCGCCACCGGTGCGCTGATGCTCGCCGCCGTGCTCTTCATGCTGGTGCCGCTCACTGGCGAGACGAACGTGGTGAACCTACGCCACGTCGTGCTCTGGGCGGTGATGACGCCAGTGGTGCTCACCGTAGCCGGCCAGCTTGTCGGCCAGGCCGAGCAGTTGCGTAGCGATGTGAGTAGACGTCTCTTCGCCCAGATGAGTGCCGCCACCCCGGGGGCGATCTTCGGCTCGCCGGGGAGCGACATGGCGACACCTGCTGTGCTCTACCCGGCCAACCCCTGTGGCAGCACGCTCGCCCGCACCACGACCACCGGTCT
>DAOUGF010000976.1:0-6875 GCA_034429295.1 Chloroflexaceae bacterium | reverse complement strand
GCATCAGCACGTAAGCGTCGGAGAAGCTGCGCAGCCGCCGGCAGACCTCCAGCCCGTCGAGGCCGGGCAGGTTCAGGTCGAGCACGAGCAGGTCGGGGCGCCGGGCGCGGGCCAGCTCCAGCGCCTGAACGCCGTCGCCGGCCAGCAGCACCGTGAAGCCGGCCTGGGCGAGATAGCCGCGCAGCAGCTCCCGCAGCCGCTCCTCGTCATCCACCACCAGCACTGTTGCTGTCGAGGTCACCACATCGCCACTCACTGCTCCAGCCGGACACAGCCACCCGCCATCCTAGCAAACCTATCCTGTCACAACAAGCTTGCATCGGGATAACGTTTCACAACGTTGCGCCGCTGTAGCATTTGCCACAGAAACGCGGGAGATAGCTCAACCGCGAAAGCTAGGCCTCAAACGTAGGCGCGAAGACCAGGTAGCTCACGAGCCAGCCAGCCAGCGCGGCCAGGGTGACGGCGCCAAAGGTGAGGTGCGCGCTCCACCAGAGCCCGGCGCTGGCGGCGATCGCCGCCAGGTAGAGGGCGTAGAGGATGGCCGGTAGCAGCGCCGCGAAGAGCCGGGCAGCCCCGAGACGCTCGACGGACGGGCGCAGCAGCCTTAGGAGCGCGTCGCCGACGAGCCCGGCGAGCCCGGCGACGGCGATCAGCGGCAGTGGTCCGGTGACCAGGAAGCGGTCGAACATCAGCGTGAGCGGCGCGAGCGCGAGCGGCAGCGCGAGAGTGAGGCTGCCGAGTGGCCAGCGCGAACCCCAGCGGCGTACCAGCAGCAGCACCGCACCGCTCAGCACGCCCGCCTGCAATAGCACGGAGGCCATCGCCTGATCAACCACCGTGTAGCGCTCGCTACGCGCCGCCGCCGTCTGCGCGAAGGGATGGGCGTAGCTGGTGAAGAAGCCGAGCAGCGCCAGCAGCAGCACCAGGCTCAGCAGTGGCGGCAGCCAGGTCGCCCAGTGCTGCGGGGCGTCCCCCCTGCGCCACGCTGAGCGAAGCGGCGTGCTCACCATCAGACCGGCGCCGGTCGCCAGCAGCAGATGGGGCGGGCTGATCAGCGCCTCGGTGTCCGACTCGATCCCAAACAGGCTGTGCCACCCCATGTCGAGCAGCCCGCCCGCCCCGAAGAGCGCAACGCCGAGCATCGCGAGGCCGTAGCCTACGGGTGTGGCGGCCCGCCAGCCGAGGCCCTGTCGCCAACCGAGGAGTGCCGGCGTGACGATAGAGACGGCCAGGAGCAGAAAGCCGCCGTAGAGCACGGCGTGCCACGGTGAGAAGAAGGTCTCCAGGGCAGGAACGTGGACGTGGGCCCAGCCGTCGAGGTAGAGCCCGCCGAGCAGCCAGAGCCCGGCGAGCGCGACGAGTGTGTCCCGCCGGACGCTGGCCGCTGCGCTGCTCTGCAGCTGTACCGCTTCGTCGTCTCGTGCCGTCGTTGTCATCGCGCTCTCTCGTTGCTGCCATTATGAGCTATTGTCGCCTACACAGTCGTGCCGTGTGTGCCGGCTGTCACAAGACGAGGAAAAGCTACACGGCAGTACGAAGGTTATCATGTCTCCCTGATCTTGTACTTCTCCAGCCGGTAGAGCAGAGTGTGGCGGGTGAGCCCGAGCAGCTCGGCGGCACGGTCATGTTGCCGCCGGCCCGCTCCAGCGCCTGGCGATCAGGTCCACCTCCACCTCCTCCAGCGCGACCCCTCCGCTTAGGGGTTGACAAGTGCAGAATTGGTTGTAAGATACAACAGATTGAGTTGTACTATACAACGAGTTCTTATCTAATGGCAAATGACCAGACAGGAGCGCTTCAGGAGCAGATGATCGCGCTGGTGCGGGCCTTCGGGCTACATCAGGGCGACCGGACGCCGTGCGGCAAGCCGGTCAGCGTGGCCGAGGCCCACGCCCTGCTGGAGCTGTCGCGCCACGGCCCGCTGGCCCAGCGTGACCTGGGCGCCTGGCTGCGGCTGGAGAAGAGCACGGTGAGCCGGCTGGTGGCGCAGCTGGAGCAGCGGGGCTGGCTGGCGCGCGAGCGCAGCGACGCCGATAAGCGCGTGCTCCTGCTCTCGCTCACGCCCGACGGGCGGCGGATCGCCGGCGAGCTGGCCCAGGCGCGCCGCACGCGCTTCGAGCGGCTCCTGGCCGCCATCCCCGAGGAGCGCCGCGATGAAGTCACTGGAGCGCTCGCAACTCTCGTGGAGGCAATCGATGCAAGTGTCTAGTGTGGGTCGCCGGCCGCAGGCAGCGCTGCTGCTCGCCGCCGTGATTGCGGCCCTCGGGCTGCTCGCGCTCGCCGCCTGGGCGCTGTTCGTGCGGCAGGCCCCGGCGAGCCGCCAGGCAGAGGTGGCGGCGCGCGGGGCAGAGGTGATGCCCTTCGACCTGGAGCGCACCACCCACATCTTCGACGACCTGCCGGACGGCGGTCTGCAGCAGGTGGTCGCCGACGACCAGACGGACACCGCCCAGATCGTTCTGATCCGCGCCCACCTGCAGGAGGAGGCGGCGAAGTTCCAGCGCGGCGACTTCGGCGACCCAGCCTCCATCCACGGCGACGCGATGCCCGGGCTGGCGGAGCTCCGGCAGGGCTACGCACGGATCGAGGTCGCCTCCTCCGAGCTGTCCGACGGCGCCCAGATCCGCTACACGACGAGCGACCCGGCGATGGTGGCCGCCCTGCACGCCTGGTTCGCCGCCCAGCTCAGCGACCACGGCGGCCACGCGGTGGATCACGGCAAGCCGTAGCCCGGCTGTAGGCGTCGAAGCTGGAGTATCTACTCGGTCTCCTCGTGCGCGAGGTCGCGCATCAGCCGCTGGAGGTCCACGGCGAGGCCCTGGTGCGCAGCCAGCTCCTGCGCGGCCGCGCCGGTGAGCCCGGCCCGCGCGAAGATGGCGTGGGTCACTGTCCAGCCCTGGCCACCCTGCGGTAGCTCCGCGAGGACCAGGGGCGTTTTCGTGCCAATCAGCTCGCGCACCAAAGTGCGGCTCACCGTGTCATCGCCCCACTTGCACTCTCCAAGGAGGATGTGGCGGGTGTGCCAGCTGATCGCCACCACATCGACCTGGACCTTGCGGCTCCAATGGCTGCCGATAACCTGCGGCAACCAGGCGAGCACGCCGACGCTCCCGGCCCAGCGAACCCACGTGCGCGCCAGCTCCTCCCACGCTGTCTGCCCGACGAAGGCCCGCAGCCCCTGCTGGATGCCTGGCAGCACCAGGTCAGGCTGGTAGTTCAGGTCGTCCTGCATCGGCGCGATGAAGCGGAAGTAGAAGCGGAAGAAGGGATCGCTGAAGTGGTAGCGCCCCTGGCGCGAGCGCTGCTGCTCGGCCGGCGGCACCGTCGCGGGCAGCCGGCGCTCGACCAGCCGCAGCTCCTGGAGCCGCTGGAGATACGCCGGAGATGGGTCTTGCTGACGAAGCTCGCCGCGCTGATCTCGTTCAGCGTGTGGGCGCCGCGGCCGATCGCCTGCACAATGGTGCGATGTACTCGGGGGTCGCGGATCTCGTCGGAGAGGATGAGCGTCGGCTCAGAGAGGAACATGCTGCCGGGCGCCAGGATGACATCGCGCAGGTTACCGACCAGACCACGCTCGGGCTGGAGCCACTCAAGGTAGGCGGGTATGCCACCCACAATCGCATAGGTGGCGACTAACTCCTCAGCCGACCAGTGGGGCAGGAAGGTGGGCAGGGTGCCAAAGGGCAGCGGGCGGAGCAGCCACTGGCCGGTCATGCGCCCGAAGAGTGGCGACGAGCCGGCCAGCATCGTTTCCATGGTATGAACCTGGGACCCACAGAGGAAGATGCGCACCTGCGAGTGCTGGAAGTGCTGGTCCCAGGCGTGCTGGAGGGCCGAGAGCACGGCCGGGTCGGACTCCATGGCATAGGGCAGCTCGTCGAGGATGATGACGTGGGATCGTCCATCAAGCATCTGGGCGACGGACAGCCAGAGGTCGGGCCAGGTCTCGAAGATCGGGGCCTGCTCCAGCGGCACGCCCAGGAGGCGGGCGTAGAAGCGGCGGCGCTGGTAGGTGGGCAGCTCACGCTCGGCGACCCAGTAGGTTGTCGCGATGCCCGACTGCGAGGCCCAGTGGCGGAGCAAGGCGGTCTTGCCGACGGTTTCATACTGCCTCCCTAGCGTCGTATCACTTGACCTCATCCGCCGTGCGGTGCCCGCTTGCTCCAGGAGATAGCTTGTCTGCCGCTTCCAGTTCCACTGCTGCTCGTCGTCGCACATGCTCCAGACGCGGCGTGATGTGGGCTATTTGCGTATCGCTCAGCGTGATGTGCCACGCCAAGCCCTTTCCTGCCTGCTGCCCTGCGAGTTGCCCGCTGCGCAGCCACTTGCGGATCGTCCCCGGATACACCCCCAACACCGCCGCCGCACCTTCGACCGAGTAGCTGCCATCCTCCCAGCGGCTGGGATGCCGATGCTCCGGTCTGCTGCTTATCGTTGCCAGGCCCCAGGCCTTGCGCAGGTCCCACACCATCCCACTACTGAAGCAGCGCCCACGTGCGCCGCGCCAGCCTTCCGCATTCAGGACGTCGGCGATTTCATCGTCGCGTTTTTGGGCCGCGTGCAGCTCGCGCACCCGCTGCTGCAACTCCTCCACGTTGGCGTACTCTGCGTAGACCCGTACTCGCCGACGGAGCCAATGCTCGCTGCTCGCCCCCGTCTGCCAGTTGACTTGAAACCAGACCTCGCCTTGGGCCCGTTTCGCGTCCACCAGTACATCCTTAATCACCATCCGAACGAGCGCTTTCCGGTCGGCGTCAGTCGTGCTGGGCGCATGCCAAACGCGGGGAAGATCCGCGCCCAGCTGCAGCATGAGCTCTCGCTCCGCTGCGCTCACGGTCAGCAGGCGCTGCTGCTGCCAACGCTCGGCCTCGTGTTCGGTCTGCTCAAGCGTCCGTAACGCATCCTCCCAGTGGCGCTCGAGCGACCGGGCGACCAGCCGATGCTCCGGCTCAACCGCCTGATACTGACGCTCGGCTCGCGCTGCTTCATAGCGCGCCCGCTCCAGCCGCAGCTCCCACTGCCGCCACAGCCCCGCATCTTCTTGCTCCAACTGCTCGAGCGCCGCGAGCGCCAGCACGAGCTGATCCGGAGCCAGGGCCGCGAGTACCAGCCGTTCGACCTCGGCATCCACCACGCTGGCACGCACCGTCTGGCAGCGTGGCCCACCCACCTGCATCTGCTCGCTACTACATTCGTAGATCGGGTACTCGCCATGGGGTCCCGCGTAATGGAGACGCAAATGCGCCCCACACCGCGCGCAGACAGCGATCCCTTGCAAGAGGGCTGGTCCTTGGCGGGGCACGCCATGCTTCTCCGCACGATAGCAACACTGGTTCTGCCGCAGCCGCTCCTGATTCGTGAGAAAGGCTTCCCAGGTGATGTAGGCGGGATACACTCCTTGCAGACACACCTTCCACTGGTCCGGCGGCAGACTCAGTCTACCACTCCGCGGATGTCCCGGCCGACGTCGCGTGGGGTCAGAAGTGTAGCGACCATAAACATAGGCACCTGCATACGCCGGATTGTGCAAGATCGCGCGAATGCTACAGGCCTGCGCCGGTCGCCAGACCACGTCGTGGGGTTCGGGGCCTTGGAGCGGGCGGCTGGGCACCGGGAGCCCGTCGCGAACCAGGGCGCGCGCGACCGCCTGGGCGCTCCCCAGGCTGTTGAATAAGCTGAAGACCAGACGCAGGCGTGCTTGTACCTCCTCATCTGGATGCAGCACGACCGTCTGGTCGCGGAGCCGCAGCAGCCCTACCGGCAGCGGTTGCCGTAACTCGCCACGCTCGGCTTTCTGGCGTTCGCCAGCGTGTAGGCGGAGCTTGAGGTGATGTAATTCGGCCTCACTCAGGATGCCGGACAAGCCGAGTAGCAGGCGGTCGTGGTAGGTGCGTGGGTCGTAGAGCCGCTCGCTGTCGGCGAGCAAGGTACCGAAGAGCGCACAGAGATCCAGGAGTTGGTACCAGTCGCGGTTGTTGCGGGCGAGACGCGAGGCATCGAGGCTGAGGAGCAGCCCGACACGGGCCAGCCCAATCTCGGCCAGCAGCTGCTGAAAGCCCGTCCGCTGGTCCGCGCTGGTGCCGGATTTGCCCAGGTCGTCATCGACGACAATGACGCGGTCGCGCGGCCAGCCGAGCTGAATCGCGCGTTCCACCAGCTGATACTGGAGCGTGGTGCTCTCTGGATGATGGAGCACTTGGCCGAGCGAGGATTGGCGGACGTAGACATAGGCAGATTTGGCGAGATGCTCGGCAGAAATTAGTGTCGAAGTGTGGTCACGGCTTGGCATGCGGCACCTCCTCAGTCATTTGAGCGGAGGTGCGGATGCGCCGGATCAAGTCGGCGAGGCGCCAGGCCAGTTGCTGTTGGTGCTGGGGGCTCAGCTGTGGCCAGAGCCGAGGCGGGGAGCTGGTTGGTGGCTGGCTGGGCGGTGCCGGGCGAGGTGTGCGTACCTGCATGGCAATCCTCCATCGCGAGCACCAGGGTGCGAACACGGTGTGCGAGAGGGAGGATAGTACGCACAGAGATGCGAGGCAAGGCTGCAGGCGCTGGTCGTGGCGGCGGTGTGCCATCCAGATCGGTGGCGACGCGCAGCACCGCACGCCGACGGCCATTAGGCAGTTGGATGAGAATGTAGGCGGGGCCTTGGGGAGAAGTCGACTGGCTCAGGGGGAAGATGTGGCCAAACAGGGGATGGGCGGGGTCGATGATGGTGACCTGGCGAGTCACCTCATCGGGTAGTGGGGTTGTATGCGATGGTTGGTTTGCCGACTGGACTGCACCCAATCTACCGAACCACTCGGAGCGGATGCTTCTCCTATCTGGTGTAAACTCTTTTCCAGAGGAGGAGCGCAATGGGCAAGACCAAGAAA
>DAOUGF010000975.1:0-1582 GCA_034429295.1 Chloroflexaceae bacterium | reverse complement strand
GGCGATCGGCGGGGCGGCGAGGCGCAGGGCGGCCATGGTGCGAGCCTCCTCCTCCTGCACGAAGCCTCTGGCAAGCCCGTTCAATGCCGCGAAGAGCAGAGCGATCCAGAGCAGGGTGGCCTGGATGAGCAGCGCCTCGTCGGTGCGCCGCAGCCCGATGAAGCCCACGCCGAGGCTTACCGCCACGGCCGCGCAGGCGGCGAAGAGCACCAGCGCGTTGAGCGCGTAGCGCGTTCGCAGCTCGACCCGCAGATCTTTGATAAACACAGCCCAGGCCGCGGCGAGCATCGAGAGTTGCGCATCGAGGAGTGAGAACTGCTGCGGCTCGATTTCGCTGGAGTGCTCTGGTTTTGACTGCTCCGCCATTGGTACGAGCTTTCTCAATTCCCCAGCCGCAGGATCAGATCGCCGTACCGCAGCTCCCGCGGGTCGTTGGTGGCGATCACGACGATCCCGTGGCGGCGCTGCTCTGCCACCACCGCCTCCACAACCGCGGCCCCGCGCTCGTCGAGAGTGACGGTGGGCTCGTCGAGCAGCAGCACCGGCGGGCGGTGGAGCAGGGCGTAGGCGTAGCGCAGGCGTTGGGCCATGCCGGAGGAGTAGGCGGCGAGCCGGTCGTCGCCGCGCCCGCCGAGGCCAACGCGCTCGAGGAGCGCATCGATGGCGCCGTCATCTATGCGCAGGCGGCGCACCGCGGCGAAGAAGCGCAGATTCTCGCGGGCCGTCAGCTCGCGGTAGAGCATCAGGTCGGGGGCCACCCAGCCGAGCAATCGCCCGGCATCGCGGGGGTCATAGGCCTCGTTGCCCAACTGGTAGGCGATCCGTCCCGCGTCGGGCCGCTGGAGCCCCGCGAGCAGGCGTAGGAAGGTGCTCTTGCCGCTGCCGTTCTGCCCGCTCACCACCAGCGTCTCGCCGGCCCGCAGCTCGAGCGACACGTCGCTAAAGACGGGCCGCGCCCCGTAGCTCGCCCCAACCCCGTCAACTATCAGGCGGATCTCCACGGGGCCGATTGTAGCACAGCGAGAGCCAAGAACCGAAAACCGAGAACCCATCTGCCTGGTTCTCGGTTCCTGTTTCTCAGTTCTGCTGGCGAGCAAGCGTGGCGCGCGAGCCTAATCCCCCGGCACAGCCTGATGCTTACGCACGAGGTTCGGCATTGTGGAAGGGTGAGGGAGGGGGGCCGCCTTGAGGAAGCGGATGAGCACGTCGTTGAAGAGCTCAGCCTCATCGAGGAAGGGGAAGTGGCGGCTGCGGGGCATCATCACCACCTCGGCCAGCGCCACATTGTCGAAGAGGTCCGCCTGATTGGGGTTGACGATATCATCGCGCCCGCCGTGGACGATCAGGGTGGGGACTCGCAGGCGGGGGAGCTCGGGGCGCAGGTCGGTGCGCCACATCGAGCTGACAGCGTAGCGGAGCGTGTTCGCGCTCGATTTCACGCTGTCGTCGATCACCTCGCTCACATGTGGGTCGCTTGTCTCGCCGAGGAAGAAGCGGAAGAGTCGGCGGCGCAGCCAGGGGAAGCGGGCGAAGGCATCGGCGAGCACGGGCCTGTCGGTGAGTTTCAGCAGCCAGGAAAGCG
>DAOUGF010000974.1:0-7753 GCA_034429295.1 Chloroflexaceae bacterium | reverse complement strand
GGCGCCCATCTGGAGGCGATCCTGCGCGACGGCCTGACCGTGGAGTACAACGACGGCACGCGGGATGTGGTGCGCCCGGCTCTGGCGACCGCCGACATGGCCGCGGCCGGAACCCACGACTATGTGATCGTCGCCGTGAAGGCCCACTCCCTGCCGTCGCTGGCGGCGCCGATGCGGGCGCTCTACGGCCCTGAGACAGCCGTCGTCTACGCGCAGAATGGCATTCCCTGGTGGTACTTCCTGCGCCACGGCGGCGAGCACGAGGGGCGCCGGATCGAGGCGGTGGACCCGGGCGGGGTGATCGCGGCGAACACCGAGATCGAGCGGGTGATCGGCTGCGTCGTCTATCCGGCCGCCGAGATCCTGCGGCCCGGCGTGATCCGCCATATCGAGGGCAACCGCTTCACCTTGGGTGAGCCGAGCGGCGAGAGGAGCGAGCGGGCGCGGCGGCTCTCCGAGCTGATGGGCGCGGCCGGCCTGCGGGCACCGGTGCGCCCCGACATCCGCAACGAGCTCTGGCTGAAGCTCTGGGGCAACCTCTCCTTCAATCCGATCAGCGCCCTCACCCGCGCTACCCTCGACCTGATCATCACCGATGGTGGCACCCGCGCCCTGGCCACCGCGATGATGGCCGAGGCCCAGCAGGTGGCCGAGGCCCTCGGCGTGCGCTTCCCCGTCTCGATCGAGCGGCGGATCAAGATGGCCGAGGAGATCGGCGCCCATAAAACCTCGATGCTCCAGGATATCGAGGCGGGCCGCTCCACCGAGGTGGACGCCCTGGTGGGCGCGGTGGCCGAGCTCGGCCGGCTCACCGGCGTGCCGACGCCCCACATCGACGCGATCTACGCCTGCGTGAAGCTGCTGGAGCGGGTTTTAGCTTCCGGAAGCTCCAAGCTTCCGGAAGCTAAAACGGAAGCTAAACAATGATGGTGGCCGCGGAGCAGTCGCTGCCCCTCGACAGGCGCCGCGTGCGCCGGCGCGTCTTCGGCCTCGCCGCGCCCGTGATCGGCGAGAATCTGCTGCAGACCCTGCTGGGCATTACTGACACCTGGCTGGTGGCCGGCGTCGGCACCGTCGCCCTGGCGGGCGTGGGCGCCGCCCTGCAAATTGTCTTTGTGCTCCTGGCCGCCCTGAGCGCCCTCTCCGTGGGCGCGTCGGTGCTGGTGGCCCAAGCCGTGGGCGCCGCCAACCTGAGCGAGGCCTCGCGCATGGCCCGCCAGGCTCTGCTCTGGAGCCTGCTGATCGCTGTGCCCCTCACCGCCATTGGGTTGCCCCTCACCCCCACCCTCGTGAGCTTCTTCGGCCTGGAAGCTGATGTGGCGGCCGTGGCGCGGGATTACCTCGCCGTGAATATGGGCGCCGTCGCCACGCTCACCCTGATGCTGCTGGCGAGCGCGGTGCTGCGAGGCGCCGGCGACGCCCGCACGCCGATGCTCGTCACCCTGCTGTCGAATGTGATCAACGTGTTGCTGACCTGGGCGCTGATCTACGGCGAGCTCGGGCTGCCGGCCCTCGGTCCGGTTGGTAGCGCCTGGGGCACCGTGATCGCCCGCGGCATCGGCGCGGTGATCTTGGTTGTGGTGCTGTTGCAGGGTCGCAACGGCGTGCGCGTTGGCGGGGGCGGCTCGTGGCTACCCAGGCTCGGAGCCCTCGGCGCGATCGTGGGCATCGGCATGCCGGCGGCCTTCGAGGAGTTGCTGATCATTGGGGCCTTCGCCACGCTCACGCCGATCGTGGCTGCCCTCGGCACCGAGGCGCTGGCCGCCCACCGCGTGGTGATCAACATCCTCTCGCTCTCCTTCCTGCCCGGGGTCGGCTTCGGCCTGGCCGCAACCGCCCTCGTCGGCCAGGCGGTGGGCGCCGGCAGTCCCGACGAGGCTCGCGCCGCTACCACGATCGCCTTGCGTTGGGCGCTGCTCTGGATGGGTGCGCTCGGCCTGCTCTTTCTGATCTTCGCCCGCCCGCTCACCGGCCTCTTCGGCGACGACCCGGCCCTGGTGCATGCCGCCACCTCCGCGATCGTCGCCGTCTCGCTCGCCCAACCCCTCTGGGCGGCGAGCTTCGTCTACGCGGGGGCGCTCCGCGGCACCGGCGACACCCGCACGCCCCTGGTGATCACCGGCGCGATGATGTGGGCCGCCGTCGCGATCGGCTTCCTGGGCCTGCGCTTCCTGCCCCAGCTCTGGCTCGTCTGGGCCGCCTTTCTCATCACAGGGCCGATCGAGACGTATCTCTTCTGGCGCGCCTGGCGCCGGGCGGATCTGAGCCACAAGGTTACAGAGGGCGCGTAGGCGGGGCGACAAGGAGAGGAGGAGCGTCTGGCGGCGCCGATAGGTTGGCTCCTCGTCCCCTTGTCTCTCCTGTCAGGTCGCGGCGATCACACAGCGGAACCGGTTGCGCTGGATGTAGCCCTCGTCATTCGTGCGGAAGGTCGCGAGCATCTCGGTGATTGCCTGCGGAAGTCGCCCTCGGGCGTGCGCTCGCGGGCGATCGCTATTGACGTCTCCGCCGCGTCCAGGCCGGCGACCTGCGCGCCGCGCCCGGCTGCGAGCTGCGCCGCCAACCCCAGCCCGCAACCCATGTCGAGTAGCCGCAGCTGCGTCTCGCTCGCTGAGAGCAGCACGAGGCCAGAGTGAAGCAGCGCCAACTCGAGCGCGAGCGGCTCCAGGTTGATGGCCTGCGATGAGCTCAGCAGGTCGAGCAGCTGCACGTAGGGACAGGTGCGGTCGGTGGGGAAACAGCTGAGCAGGTTCAGCTGCCTCTGGCCCTGCCCGATCGATGAGCCCGCGCAGGGCGGTGAGCTCGGCCTGGCGGCCGATCAGCGCCGGAGAACTGATAGGCTTGCCGGGCACGATCGACATGATCCGCCGCCCTTGAGGTAGAGAACTCCATCCTCGTTGGATGGTCCATTATTAGGTATAGGGCGCCGCTGTGGTACCATAACTTTGTTCCGACAGACGATAGACAGGCTAATGGTATGGCGCCCTTCTACCTCGGCTGCGCCGTGTGGGGTTATAAAGACTGGGTCGGCGATCTCTTTCCGCCGGGGTCGAAGAGCGGCGATTTCCTGCGCCTCTACAGCCGCAGGCTCACGACGGTTGAGGGGAACACTACCTTCTACGCCGTGCCGAAGCCGGAGGTGGTGCAGCGTTGGGCGAGCGAGACGCCCGAGACGTTTCGCTTCTGCCTGAAGCTGCCCCGCGAGATCAGCCACGAGGGGCCGCTCGCCGCGCAGGTCGAGGCCACGCGAGCCTTCGTGGAGCGCATGGCCGGACTGGGGCAGCGGCTGGGGCCATTCTTCCTTCAGCTGCCGCCAGGCTACCGCGCCGACAAGCTCGACGACCTCGAGCAGTGGCTGCAGGGTTGGCCGGACGGCTACCAGCTTGCCGTCGAGGTGCGCCACCACGATTGGTATGCCGAGCCGGGCGAGTCAGCGCTGATGGAGTTGCTCGGCCGCTACGGGGCCGGCCGGGTGCTGATGGATGTGCGGCCGCTCGACCTCGGGCCGCTGCCGGGCGCCGATGAGGATGTGCAGCGCGCCCGCGACAACAAGCCTGATGTGCCGCTGCACCCGCTCCGCAGCAGCGATTTTGCGCTGGTGCGCTATATCGGTCATCCCGACCTCGAGCTGAACGGGCCGCTGCTGGACGAGTGGGCCGAGCGGGTTGCCCAGTGGTTGGCCGAGGGCACGCAGGTCTACTTCTTCTGCCACTGCCCCGACGAGCGCCGCTCGCCAAGGCTCTGCAGGGAGTTTCAGGCCCGGCTGGCCCGCTTGGCCGATGTGCCGCCGCTGCCTTGGGAGGCGGAGGATGGGGAGGCGCCGCCCGAGCAGTTGAGCCTCTTCTAGGTGGGCGTCGGGGCGCCTCACAGCGGGCGCAAGCGCCCCATAGACTTTCCTCATGCCCTGCAAGGCACGGCGGCATTTGCATAATCGGTGCGAGCGTGGTATACTCACGCCGTCGTGTGAGAACAGGACCCCGTAGCTCAGTGGATTAGAGCGTTTCCCTGCGGAGGAAAAGGTCGCGCGTTCGAGTCGCGCCGGGGTCGCCAGCGAGAAGCCGGAGCCGTAAGGCCCCGGCTTTTTGATTCCCCGCCGCGCCGCTCTCCTGCGGCCCTGTCGCTTGCCACCGCTGCCACTCGCGTAGCGGTGATCCGCGGTTGTTCACCACAGGCCCTTGAGCATGGCCGGGTCGATGTTGCCGCCGGAGAGGATCACGCCCACGCGCCTGCACTCGGCCGGCAGCAGGCCGGCGAGGACAGCCGCGAGCGCCACGGCGCCCGTGGGCTCGACGACGAGCTTCACCCGCAGCAGGAGGAGGCGCAGCGCATCGAGGACGGCGGCGTCGCTCACCACGAGCACCTGCTCCACGTGGCGCTGGATGATCGGGAAGGTGAGGCGGCCGGGCGAGGTGGTGCGGATGCCGTCGGCGATCGTTGCGGGCGGGCTGATCGTCACTCGCTCGCCGCGCTCCAGCGACTGGCGCACATCGTCGGCGCCCTCGGTCTCCACGCCGAAGATCCGGATCTGCGGGCGCAGGCCCTTCGCCGCGACCGCGCAGCCGCTGAGCAGCCCGCCGCCGCCGATCGGCGTCACCAGAGCGTCGAGCTCGGGCGCCTGCTCCAGCAGCTCGAGAGCCGTAGTGCCCTGGCCGGCGATGATGTCAGGGTGATCGTAGGGCGGGATGATCGTCATGCCCCGCTCCTCGGCGATGGCGCGGGCGAAGCTGTCGCGGTCCACCGTGGCCCGCTCGAAGATCCGCACCTCAGCCCCGTAGCCGCGGGTTGCGGCGAGCTTCACCGGCGGCGCGTCGTCTGGCATGCAGATGATCGCGGCCACGCCGAGGATCCGAGCGGCCAGAGCCACGCCTTGGGCGTGGTTGCCGCTGCTGAAGGCCACCACGCCCCGGCGGCGCTGCTCCTCGCTCAGCCGGCTGATCGCGTTGTAGGCCCCGCGAAACTTGAAGGCGCCGCCCCGCTGGAGGCTCTCGCACTTCAGAAACAGCTCGCGCCCGGCCAGCTCGTTCAGCGTGCGGCTCGTCAGCACCGGGGTGCGGTGGGCCACGCCCCGCAGCCGCTCCGCCGCCGCCCGCACGTCGTCGAGCCCGATCGCGAGCTCCTGATCGATCATCGCCGCCCCCTTCGTGATTGCAGATCGCAGATTGCCACAGGCATCTGTTTCCATGCCCATCGCTGGCCACACGGTATAATACCCGCACCGACGCGCAGTGAGGCAGAGACAATGATCATCGAAAGCACCCTGACAAGACAGGAGTTCGTCCGCCACGCCCTCACCCGCCATTTCCGCCGCCCCACCTTTTATCTCTACAGCTTCGTCTGCGCCGTCCTCACCGCCTACGCCTTTCTCCAGGACGATCCGCTCGCTCTGCTGCTCATCGCCGCCTGGCTGCCGCTGATCGTCTACAGCATCGGCGGCTGGATCAGGATCACCAGGCAGGGCCGCGACGAGAGCCTGCCGCTCTATCTGCCGACCCGCTACGAATTCTCCAAGAGCGGCCTCGAGCTTAGCTCGCGCCAGGGGCGCAGCAAGATCCCCTGGGAAGAGATCCGCGCCTGGCGCAAGTTGGTGGGCGTGTATGAGATCAGCCTCACTAACGGCCAACTGCTGGTGCTCTCCGAGCGGGCTGTGCCGCCGCGACAGCGGAAGGCCTTCGAGCAGATGCTGAGCAAGCAGATCAAGCCGAAGCCCGAGCCCGGCCCCTTCGATACAGCGAATTGAGCATGAAGCATCGAGCATGGGCAGGCCGCCCGGCATTTTCAAGGCTTCTTGCTCAATTTCTAGGCAAGGTGTGATCTATGACCGACACCCTCAGCTGGTGGCAGTCCGGCGTCGTCTACCAGATCTACCCGCGCAGCTTTCAAGATAGCAACGGCGACGGGATCGGCGACCTGAAGGGCATCACCAGCCGTCTCGACTATCTGCAGCGACTCGGCGTGGATGCGATCTGGCTCTCGCCGATCTATCCGTCGCCGATGGCCGATTTTGGCTACGACGTAGCCGACTATACCGGCGTAGACCCAATATTCGGCACGATGGACGACTTCGACGAGCTCCTCGCCGCGGTCCACGCCCGCGGCCTCAAGCTGATCCTCGATCTGGTGCCGAACCACACCTCCGATGAGCACCCCTGGTTCGTGCAGTCCCGCAGCTCCCGCGAGAATTCCTACCGTGACTGGTATATCTGGCGCGACCCGGCCCCCGACGGCGGGCCGCCGAACAACTGGCTTAGTCACTTCGGCGGGCCTGCCTGGACGTTCGATGAGGCCACGGGCCAGTACTATCTCCATCTCTTCGACCCCAAGCAGCCCGACTTGAACTGGCGCAACCCCGCCGTGCGGCAGGCGATCTACGATGTGATGCGCTTCTGGTACCGCAAGGGCGTGGATGGCTTCCGTGTCGATGTGATCTGGGTGCTGATCAAGCACCCCGAGATGCCCGACAACCCGGTTGACCCTGGGTGGAAGGAAGGGATGCTGCCGGCGCATCGGCTCAAGCGGATCTATGACCAGAATCAGCCCGAGGTGCACCAGGTGATCCGTGAGATGCGCGCCGTGACCGAGGAGTTCCCGGATCGTGTGCTGATCGGCGAGATCTATATGCCGGTTGAGGAGCTTGTGCGCTACTACGGCCCCGAGCTCGACGAGGTGCACCTGCCCTTCAACTTCAACCTGGTGACGCTGCAGGAGTGGGGCGCCGGGATCGTGCGCGATGTCGTGGACCGCTACGAGTTCGCCCTGCCCGAGGGGGCTTGGCCGAACTGGGTACTCGGCAACCACGACCAACCGCGGATCGCGTCGCGGGTGGGGCAGCCTCTGGCCCGCCTCTCGCAGATGCTGCTGCTCACGCTGCGGGGCACGCCCACCATGTACTACGGTGATGAGATCGGCATGGAGAATGTGCCCATCCCTCCCGAGCGCGTGGTTGATCCGCAGGGCATCCGCATGCCGGGCTTCAGCCGCGATCCGCAGCGCACGCCGATGCAGTGGGACGGCAGCCACGGCGCGGGCTTTACCACGGGCGAGCCCTGGCTGCCGATCGCCGAGGACTACGCCATCCGCAACGTCGCCGCCCAGGACGAAGACCCCCGCTCGATGCTCAGCCTTACCCGGCGGCTGCTCGAGCTGCGGCGCGGCTCGCCCGCACTCCACTGCGGAACCTACACGCCTGTTGATACGGCAGATCAGCACGTATATGCCTACCTGCGGAGCCAAGGCGAGGAGCGCTTCCTGATCGTGCTCAACTTCGGCACGGAGGAATGTACGCCCAACCTCAGCGCCCTGGGCAGAAGCGGCGTTGTGATGGTCAGCAGCTACATGGATAAGGAGGGCGAGGTCGGCCTGGATGGCCTGGAGCTGCGGCCGCAGGAGGGGCTGCTGATCAAGCTAGGGCCTCTGTAGCTTGGCACATCCTGGCGCCTGCTCTAGCGCCCTCAAGCTCTCAGCTTGAGGGCGCGGTGCAGCTGCGCCGGTGCGTCAGCCTTGCGAAGCAGGACAGAAAGAAGGTAGCCGCGGGGCTTCTGGTACGGTCAGTACGCCTTCGCCCTCGCCGGGGTCGCGCCCATTGATCATGCGGGCGAGCGTGATGCCGACCTGATGATATAGCCGGTATTCGCGTCGCTCGCCTGGTTGCTTGCGCCGTAGGCGATCGCTACTGCTGTGATGGGGCTGCTGGCGTCTCAGCGGCCTGGCCGGCCTGTCGTAGCTGCGTGCCTGCCCAGACGATGAGGAAGATCGC
>DAOUGF010000973.1:0-1983 GCA_034429295.1 Chloroflexaceae bacterium | reverse complement strand
GCATATCGGCCGCTGTATCGTCAACGCCGAGGTTGTCGCCGGCCGCGGCCACCCCATCCTCGTCCCCCGCGCCGCCGAGCGATCCGACTACCGCCGCCGGTTGGACGAAGCCGTGTGACCGTGGTCCGTCGTCCCTAGTCTGTAGTCCGTACCGCAACTGCTGATACAGACTACGGATGACGGATGACAGACAACGGACGTACTGACTATGCCCCCATTCCGTCGCACAGCTGATCGCTCGCACGAGGAGGCCCAATCGCCCCGGCGCATTCTCATCGCCGACGATGACCCCGCGATCGGGTCGCTGATCCAGGTCACGCTCAAAGATCCGCGCTACGAGCTCACCTCGGTCACCAATGGCCTGGAGGCGCTGCAGGCCTTCGATAAGCAACCCTTCGATGTGGTCATCCTCGATGTGATGATGCCATACGTGGACGGCTTCGAGGCCTGCCAGCGCATCCGCGAGAAGAGCGACGTGCCGATCGTGATCCTCACCAGCCGCGACGGCACGGATGACATCGTCCACGGCTTCGAGCTTGGCGCCGACGACTACATCACCAAGCCCTTCAAGACCGCCGAGCTGATCGCCAGGGTCGAGGCGATCCTGCGGCGGGTCGAGGGCTACAAATCGCGCCGGGCCCCGCCGGTGGTGCGGGTGGGGCCGATCGAGATCGACGAGCCGCGCCATCGCGTCACCGTCCGCGGCAAAGAGGTGAACCTCACGCCGATGGAGTTCGAGTTGCTCTACTTCCTCGCCGCCAACGCGGGGCAGGTCTTCGACCGTGAGACGCTGTTCCGCGAGGTTTGGGGCTACGAGTATGTGGGCGAGACGAACCTGGTGGACGTGTGCGTGCGCCGGCTGCGGGAGAAGGTTGAGGAGGTACCATCGCGCCCCCGCCTGATCGTGACGGTGCGCGGGGTGGGGTACAAGCTGTCGGAAGGGTAGCGGAGCGAATCCATGGCCGACCCGGTCCGTGTCTCCAAGCATCCGCTGGTGCAGCACAAGCTGGCGCTGCTGCGGAGCAAACTTACCGAGCCGAAGAAGTTCCGCGAGCTGGTGCGCGAGATCGCCCAGCTGCTTTTCTATGAGGCCACCGAGGATCTCTCGCTGGCCCCGCTCACCGTGCAGACGCCCCTCGCCCCTGCCCAGGGCTTCGAGGTGGGCGAGCGGGTGGGCGTGATCCCGATCCTGCGGGCCGGGCTGGGCATGTCGGAGGCGATCATCGATATCCTGCCCACGGTGCACGTCTGGCATCTGGGCCTCTACCGGGACCACGAGACGCTGCAGCCGGTGACGTACTACAACAAGCTGCCCAAGGAGCCCGATATCGACTTGTCGATCATCGTGGACCCGATGCTGGCAACGGGCGGCTCGGCGGTGGCTGCGGTTGACATTCTGAAGGCTTGGGGCGCCCGGCGGATCAAGTTCCTCGGCCTGATCGCCGCTCCTGAGGGGGTGGCGGCGCTGAGCAACGCCCACCCTGACGTGGACATCCACCTCGCCGCGATCGACAGCCACCTCAACGAGCGGGGCTATATCGTGCCGGGGCTCGGCGACGCAGGCGATCGGCAGTTCGGCACCGGATAGTGCCGGCGGCGCATCAACATGTGAGGGCGTCCACGACGGGGCGCCCGCCACGGGGCGCTCTTCCAGGGCACGTTCTGGGGCATCTCCTCTTCCAAGGGCGCGTATGATCGCTCTCGCCCTCACCACCACGTTCGTGGTCGCCTTCGCCGTCACGGCGCTGCTCGTGCCGCCGCTCATCCGGCTCTCGCAGCGGGAGGGCTGGGTTGCCATGCCGGGGCCGCGCCACGTGCATCAGGCGCCTATGCCCGCGGTCGGCGGCCTGGCGATGATCGCCGGCTTCGCGGCCGCGCTGCTGCTCAGCTTCGCGCTGGAGGGGCTCGCCCCGACACTGCGGCGCTCGCCGTTCGAGCATCTGCGCTTGGGGCTGCTGTTGGCCGGCGCCTGCATCGTCGCCT
>DAOUGF010000972.1:0-2240 GCA_034429295.1 Chloroflexaceae bacterium | reverse complement strand
AGTCGTCGGGGTACATTGTGGTGCTCCGTTGTTGCGTGTGATTGATCGTCCGACATCGGGCCGCTCGCCGCCGCGCACAGTTCAGGGTTGGGCGCTGCCAGGGATCGTCGTCTGAGCGCCAGGGATAGCCGAGGCCTCGGTGTCGGCGGGCGCAGCGGGTGCGGTAAGCTCGGCGCTGTTCACCTGGCCGATATCAAGGCGATCAAGAGGAGGCAACTGCTCCGAGCTGGCGCCGAAGCGCTCGCCCCAGAGCTCGAGGCCGGCTGCCTGCAGGGCCCGGATCGTATGGGCCTGATATGGCGTGAGCTCGAGATAGGCCACCGCAGCAGCCTCGTCCACATAGAGCACCCGCACGGCGCTCAGCAGGCGGCAGGCGAAGGGCCGCGGCTGGGCCAGGGCGCTCGACGCCGCGATCATGGTCGGGCGCTCGCCGGCCGCGGCGCTGCGGGCGCTGTCGCAGAGATCGGGCGAGCCGGCCCGGTCGCTGAAGCCGATGTTCACCGTGTCGCGGGCGGTGAGCGGGCCGATCGAGGTAGTGGCGAAGGGCACCGGCACCATGTTCGGCGTAAGCGCCTGCCCATTCGGGAAGACCGGCTGATCGGGCGGCTCATCGAGAAGCATGCTGGGCTGCGCCAGATCGTTCGCGCCCAAGTCGCGAGCGGCGTACTTGCCCACTACGAGCGCAGGATCGCTCAACCCAGCGAGCTGCGCCGGCCGGTGAAGCGGCAGCATCAGCACGCCCAGATCCTCGGCGCTGATCGCCTGGCCGAAGGGCACATCGCGGACGAGCACCACGACCTGCTCGGTGCGCTGGCTCTCCAGGTAGCCGAGGACGGCGAAGGCGACGGCGACGATCAGACCGAGGGCGAGCAGGACGAGCGGGAGCGCGTTGCTCCGCTTGCGGGCGAGGGCCTGGCTCAGCGTGCCGGTTCCAGGGGTGATGACGGCCATAGCAGTCTCCTTCTAAGGGGTCTACGGGCGGGCGGGATCGATCGTGTCGGCGGCGAGAATAAGCGGCGCGTAGGCGCCCCAGCCGACGACGCCGCGCATCTGCGGGCGAACCTCGGCGCAGAGCAGCGGGGTGGTCGCGGCGACGGCGCGCGACGTTCCAGGGAAGGTGCAGGTGCCGCCGCGGGGCAGCACCGTCCAGCGCACACGGGCGGCCACAGCGGGCAGCGGCTCATCGAGGCCGCGCACCCCGGCGAGGTTTACCTGCAGGTAGCGGTCGGCGATCTCCAGCAGCTCGCGGCAGGCGCCGGGCGCCGCGGTCGTGACGTTGCGGCACTCGGCGGCGGCCCGCAGACCCTCCTCGCCCCGTGCCAGCGCCTCGTAGTCGAGGGTCTGGACGGCGGAGCGGGTGGCCTGCTGGAGCGCGTCCTCGACCATCGCAACCTCCAGCCAGCGCTCGGCCACCTCAACAACGAGCAGCGTGAAGGCCATCAGGAAGGGCAGGGCGAGGGCGACGATCACGGCCGACTGGCCGGGCGCCCGTGCAAGCGGCAGGCGGCTCATGGCTGGGTATCCCTCTCGGCGGCGCGCGTGGCCGTGGCGCGCACGCTAAAGTCGGTGAAGAGGGGCGGCAGCGGCGTCCAGAAGGCGCCGCGGTAGACGATCGTCACCGTCACCGGGTCGTAGCGGCGGCAGGGCGCGGCGCAGTCCACCGTGATCTCCGCGTCGGCTGAATTGGTGCCAACCCCACTGTCGATCGCGCTGCGGGCCGCGATCAGCGCCGCTTCGCTCTCGCCGCCCTCGATCGCGGCCTGATGGGCGGCAGCGCGGGCCGCCTGGCTGACGGTGTAGTTGGCGAGCAGGATCTGGCCGATGCAGACGAGGCCGAGGATCAGCGTGAGCAGCACGCCGAGCACGATCGTCAGCTCCACCAGGGCCTGGCCGCGAACCTTGCGATAGGGCATCGCAGACCTCCAATCCACAATCCACAAACAATCCACAGCTACCGGCTGCCCGGCCCGACCAGGCTGCGCGGCGCGAGCAGCGTCACGTTGAACTCCTGCTCGATCAGCTGGCGCTCCGGGTCGGGGAGCGGCACCACGGGCACCTCGGGCAGCGGGATACCGCCGATCTCCCCTGGGTAGGCGTTAACGATCCAGATCTCGACCTCGACCTGCACGCTGAGCCGGGCGGGCGCGAGCGGCGCCACGGCGTAGAGGTAGACGTCGTCACGCATCGGCGGGGTGGGCGGCTGCGACCAGTAGAGGTGCGCCTGATCGCGCAGCTGCTCC
>DAOUGF010000971.1:0-6170 GCA_034429295.1 Chloroflexaceae bacterium | reverse complement strand
CGCGGGTGCCGCGGCCCGGCGCCTGGCTGGTGGAGTAGACGCCCACGGAGACGCGGGTGGAGAGGGCGACATCGAAGCGCTTCTGGATGTAGCTGAGGGCGTGCTCAGCCTTGATCGCCAGATCGGCCACCTCCTCGGCAGAGAAGGTGCCGTTGCCGAGATAGAAGTCGAGCCTGCGGCTGCTTACGATCAGCTCGCCGGGTAGCACAGGGCCGTTGCCGGGTAGGAAAGTCGTGGGCGCAACTTTGATGCTCGCTGTCTCGTTGAAGAGGCGGCGGGCCAGGGTGGGCGTGGGCGGGATGGGGGTGGCTGTTGCCGTGGGGGAGGGCGTGGCCGTTGAGGGGATGACCTGGGCGACGGGGCTAGGAGTGGCGACGGGCGTCACAGGGGCCGTCGCACCCATCAGGCTCACGAGCAACAGGAGAGCAAGCAGCGGGGCACACGCAAGCAGGGCGCGTTTCGTGCGAGACACGAGGGGCAACTCCTCCCGGCACAGTCAGGGTGTCGGCGCAGAGGTGGGGTGCGCGAAGGTGTGGCGAGACTTATACCATGAGCCATTGTGCGTGTCAAACAGTGGCGGGCGCAGGCGCTTCGCGCCACTGCGTCCGGCGCCCCGCTTGTTTTGTCGGGGAGCGTACGCACGCCCCCCGACACCCCCGCGCCAGGGCCTCGCCCCTGGACCCCAAGTCGGAAGCCAGTGCCGTGCCGTCGCTGATCTGCCACCTCGTCCCATCGACGGGCTTGAGCCCTGGCCGAGCGCGGTAGCCCACGCCCGCTGGTTGCGCCCTGTTCGTTACGGCGTGCCGACGCTCAGCTTTCCACAACCCAATGTGCGGAGGCGGGCGGCACAACCGACGCTCGCACACCTCCCCGAGCGCAGATCTGCCACCGGCCGAGGTGGATGGCTCTGCCCGTCGATGAGTCGGGTACGCCGCTGGGCGGCGGCACGGTACGGCCGTCCGACTTGGGGGTGGTCCGGAGGGGGCAACCGCCCCCTGCGGTGGGGAGCGCGAGGGGCGGAGCCCGCTCGCAACACCACCCACCGTGCAGGTGGTACTGGTTCGGAGCCACGCCTCGAGACCTCAGCGGGGAGCGCAAGGGGCGGAGCCCGCTCGCATCCTCACGCATCGTGCAGGCGGGAAGTCCTTCCTACCCCTCACTCCTCACCGCTTCGAGCGCGGCCTTCACCGCGGCGAGGAAACCATCGGCGACAGCGCCGTCGGCGATGCGGTGATCGAAGGTGAGGGAGAGGTAGCACATGGGCTTGATCGCGATCGCGTCGACGCCGCCTTGGCTCACCACAACCGGCCGCTTCACCACTGCGCCGACGCCAAGGATGGCGGCCTGGGGCTGGTTGATGATCGGGGTTGCGAAGAGGCTGCCGGTGACGCCGTGGTTGGTGATCGTGAAGGTGCCACCTTGGGTTTCGTCGGGTGTGAGGCGGCGGGTACGCGCCCGCTCGGCGAGATCGTTCACGGCGCGGGCGAGGCCGAGCAGGTTCTTCTCGTCGGCGTCGCGGACTACGGGGACGATCAGCCCCTCGTCGAGGGCGACGGCCATGCCGATGTGGATGCGCCGGTTGAGCACGATCCCCTCATCGGTGAAGCTGCCGTTGAGTAGCGGGAATTGCCGGAGGGCGGCGGCCGCTGCCTGGAAGAAGTAGGGCGTAAGGGTCAGGCGCACGCCCTGGCGCTCGAAGGCGGCCCGGTTCGCCTCCCGATGGGCCACGACGCCGCTCAGATCCACCTCCATCACCGTGGTGACGTGGGGGGCGACGCGGACCGAGCGGGCCATGTGCTCGGCGATCGCCCTGCGCATGGGAGTGAGCGGCACGAGCTCGGCGTCCTCGGGGAGTGGGACGTGGGGCGTGGGATGTGGGGGCGGCGGCGCTGGTGCGGCAGCCGGGGCAGCGGCCGGCGGGGGCAGCGGCGTGCCAGTGGCTGGCATATCGGCGCCTGCGGCGGCGGTGCGGCCATCCTCGATGAAGCGCAGCACATCCTGCTTCGTAACGCGGCCGCCCATCCCTGTGCCCGGGATCTGGCTGATGTCGAGCCCGTGCTCGGCCACCAGCCGAGCCACAACCGGCGATATGTAGCTCTTGCGGTCCGCCGCGTTTTCGCGCCTTTCGCCTTCGCGACTTTCGCTTTCGCGTTCCGGGCTTCGCGCCTTCGCGGTTTCGCCTAGACGCTTCGCGTCGTCTGGCGACCCGTGTTTTTCGTGGGCGGAGCCTTCGCGTATTTCGCGATCCAAACCCCCCACCCGCGCGATCACCGTGCCGACGCGCACTGTCTCGCCCTCGGGCACAAGGATCTCCAGCAGCGTGCCGGCGACCGGCGCGGGCACCTCGGTGTCCACCTTGTCGGTCACCACTTCGAGGAGGGGCTCGTACTTGGCCACCGGCTCGCCCGGCTGCTTCAGCCAGCGGCCGATCGTGCCCTCGGTGACGCTCTCCCCCAGCTGGGGCATCTTGATGTCAGTCGTCATAAGCTAGTATGCGGCGAGCTTGCGCATGGCGTCGGCGATCTTCTGCGGGTTGGGCATGAAGGCGTCCTCGAGCGATTTGGCGAAGGGCATGGCCGGCACATCCGGGCCGCCGAGGCGCATCACCGGCCCGTCGAGGTGTTCGAAGGCGTGCTCAGCGATCAGGGCCGCGACCTCGCCGCCGAAGCCGCCCGTCAGGTTATCCTCGTGCACCACCAAGGCCTTGCCGGTGCGCCGCGCGCTGGCGAGCACCGTCTCCACATCGAGGGGTCGGAGCGTCCGTAGGTCAACCACCTCGACGCTGACACCCTCGGCGGCGAGCGTTTGGGCGGCCTCGAGGCAATAGTGGAGCATAAGGCCATAGGCGTAGACGCTGAGATCCTCGCCGGGGCGCTTGATATCGGCGGGGCCGATCGGTACGCGGTAGTCGTGCTCGGGCACCTGGCCTTTGATCAGCCGGTAGGTCTTCTTATGCTCGAGGAAGAGCACCGGGTTATTATCCTCGATCGCCGATTTGAGCAGGCCCTTGGCGTCGTAGGGCGTGCTGGGCGCCACCACCTTCAGGCCGGGGATATGGGCGAAGATGGCCTCGATGCTCTGGCTGTGGTAGAGGGCGCCGTGGATGCCGCCGCCGTAGGGGGTGCGGACCACCATCGGCACACACCAATCGCCGTTGGAGCGGTAGTGGATGCGGGCGGCCTCCTGCACGAGCTGGTTGAAGGCCGGGGCGATGAAGTCGGCGAACTGAATCTCGGCGATCGGGCGGGTCTCGTTCATAGCGGCGCCCACGGCCGCGCCAACGATAACGCTCTCGGCCAGCGGCGAGTCGATCACCCGCATGGGGCCGTACTTATCGTAGAGCCCTTCCGTCACCCTGAACACCCCGCCGCGCTTGCCCACATCCTCACCGAAAACGAAGATGCGCGGGTCTTCGGCCATCATCTCGTCGATCGCCTGGCGGATCGCTTCCAGGAGGTTTATCTCTGGCATGTGCGCGTCGCTCCTCCATGCTTGCTTCGCTCGGGCCGGGGATATCCTTACGCCGGCTGCTTCCCTCGCCTTACGCCCTACTCGGCGTACACGTGCTTCAGCAGCGTCTCGGGTTCGGGGAGGGGAGCGGCCTCGGCCTCGGCGGTGGCGGCGTCCACCTCGGCGGCGATCTCGGCCCGCAGCTCCTGCTCCTCGGCCTCGCTCATCAGCTCGTGCTCGTGGAGGTAGGCGGCGAAGCGGGCGACCGGATCGTTGAGGCGCAGGCTCTTCAGCTCGCGGGGCGAGCGGTAGGTGCGGTCGTTGTCGTCGGAGCTATGGGCGGTGAGGCGCACCACGCGGGCCTCGATCAGAGTGGGGCCGTCGCCGCGGCGGGCCCGCTCGACGGCGCGGCGCGTCACCTCGTACACCGCCAACACGTCGGTGCCGTCCACGCTGATGCCGGGGATGCCGTAGGCGGGGGCCCGATCGGCCACGCTGGCCACGGCCATCTGCTGCTGCTGGGGCACGCTGATCGCGTACTCGTTATTCTCGCACTGGAAGATCACCGGCAGGCGGTGGACGGCGGCGAGATTGATGCCCTCGTGGAAGTCGCCCTGGCTGGTGGTGCCCTCGCCGAAGCTCGTCCAGACGACGGCGTCGCCGCCCTTGATCTTCTCGGCGAGGCCGACGCCGGCGGCGTGGACGATCTGCGTGCCGACGGGGGACGACTGGGTGATGATCTTGAGCTTGCGGCTGGAGTAGTGGGCGGGCATCTGGCGGCCGCCGGAGTTAGGATCGGCGGCGCGGGCGAAGAGGGCCAGCATCACCTCGGTGGGCGTCATGCCCATCACCAGCACGGTGCCGAGGCCGCGGTAGTAGGGCAGGGTGAAGTCCTTGCCGCGGGTCAGCGCGAAGGCGGCGCCCACCTGGGCGGCCTCGTGGCCCTGGCAGGAGATCACGAAGGGGGCCTTGCCGGCGCGGTTCAGCAACCACATGCGCTCGTCGAGCGCGCGGGCAAGCACCATATAGCGGAACAT
The DNA here is from genome assembly GCA_034429295.1 of Chloroflexaceae bacterium. Taxonomy (GTDB): domain Bacteria; phylum Chloroflexota; class Chloroflexia; order Chloroflexales; family Chloroflexaceae; genus OHK40. The sequence continues at coordinate 1,683 of DAOUGF010000971.1, read as the reverse complement.
CTCGCGGAGGGTCGCGGGCGATGGCTCGTTGCCGGCATCGGCGCCGGTGACAAGTTCTTCGATCGAGAGCGCCATGTGTCCTCTCTTCTCAACAGCTGCGCCAATAAAAAAGCCCCTGTGCCGAATAGCACGGGACAGGCGCAAGGCGGCGAGCAGCGTGCGGGCTCACGGCCGATCGGCGCCGTCCCCATTGACGGCTCTTATAGCGAGTGTACCACAGAGCATGCCACCACGCAACAGGGGTGACACCCTCATTCGCTATCCAATGTCCCCATCAGCAGCCTCGCGTAGCGCTCCAGAACGCCAGGGCGGGCGCGTTGGGCGAAGCGGTCGTTATCCACGCCGAAGCTCACATCCTCCTCCCGCAGCGCGTAGCGCTCGACCCCGGCCGGGTCGAGATCTCGCAGGGCCCATGCGAGGGCGAGCAGCCGCTCGGGCGGCATGTCAGTCTGCAGATAGCCGACGAGGGCGGCGCTGGCCCGCTCGGCGGCCAGCAAGTTAGCCAGGTCGCCCCGCTCGCGGATGCGCTCGGCGATGGCGAGCAGCACCTGCTGCTGCCGCAGGCCCCGCTCGAAGTCGCTGTCGGGGTGGCGGATGCGGGCGTAGGTCAGCGCAGTCACGCCGTCCATGCGTTGGCGGCCAGGGGCGAAGCGCACAGTGGTGGTGCCCCGGCCAACTGTGGGGAAGCTGGTGTCGATCAGCGGCCGCTCCACATCCACGGTAATGCCGCCGATGGCGTCGATGAGCCCTGCGAAGCCGCGGAAGTCGGCGACGGCCACATAGTCGATCGGGATGCCGAGCAGCTCGCTGACGGCGGCGCGGGCGAGGGCCATCCCGCCGCCGGGCGGGCCGCTCCGCTCGCCCCAGAGATAGGCGCTGTTCAGGCGGTTGTTGCCGTGGCCGGGGATGGGCACCCAGAGGTCGCGGGGGAGCGAGAGCACGGCCACCCGCCGCTGCGCCGGGTCAACCCGCACCACGAGGATGGCGTCGCTGCGGGGCACGGCCCGCTCGCCGGGGCGGCGGTCGAGGCCGAGCAGCAGCAGGGTGACAGGCGTGGGCGCGCCCGAGGGCGACGGCTCCACCGTAGGCAGGGTGATCAGGGATGCGGGCCGGGGGCGCTCCGGGGCGATGCTGGGCGCAGGGGTGACGGCCAGGGCCGCCAGGTTGTGGCGCACGGCGACGGCGGCGCGGAGGGTGCTGACCGCGAGGACCGCGAAGACGAGGGTGAGGACGAGCAAGGCCAAGCCAAAGCCTGGCCGGGAGCTGAAGGAGCCTGAAGGGCGCGGAGGGCGAGGAGGGCTCAACAGGCTGGCTCCGTTGCTGCTCAGCGGCGTGATACCAGCATTATACGAGGGGGCGCAAGAGCCGTTTGCTCGCCGCCGGAGCGCCATGCTATACTGAGCGCGCCGCCTGGTACGAGGAGCGAGCTCATGAGACGGATCGAGAGAGACGTCGCGCGCTTGATGCCCGCGCAGGATTCGTGGTCGCTGCTGGACGGGCTGCTGCTTGGGGCCGTGGTCGGTGCCCTCGCGGCTGTGCTGGTGATCCTCAGCAAGGCGGCTGCCGCCCGCCGCATCACCCGCCGCCTGGCGGGGCCCGCGAGCTACCGCGCACCTGGCGCGGGCTCCCCGCTCTAGCTGTGGCGGGCCGCCGCCTCACTGGTATGCGGATTGCAGTAGGGTG
>DAOUGF010000970.1:0-2351 GCA_034429295.1 Chloroflexaceae bacterium | reverse complement strand
GCAGCCGCCCCCTCCGGCGGGGGTGCAGGGGGCAGAGCCCGCCTGCAAAGGCTCGCAGCGCCCAGCTGCCACCCACCGCGCAGGTGAGCCCGCGGGGGTGCAGGGGGCAGAGCCCGCCTGCAAAGGCTCGCACCGCGGCGCCCCCTGAGACCCTGGCCCGCTGTATGCTATACTAGCCAGCGGGCTATGCCGGCAGGCCGGCGGCCCAGGAGGTTGCCCGTGACGACCCAGAACCCTGACGTCCAAGTGATCCCCAACCTGACCTTCAAGGTCATGGAGCGGGAGGATTTGGAGAAGCCCTACAGGGTGATCATCGAGAACGACGACGTCACCCCAATGGACTTCGTGGTGCTCGTGCTGCGGATCTTCTTCGGGCTCGCTTTCGATCAGGCCATGACTGTGATGCTCACGGCCCACCACGAGGGCCGCGCTCATGTGGCCACGCTGCCCTACGAGGAGGCCCAGGAGCGCGTCTACGGCGCCCATCACGCCGCCCGCGAGGCAGGCTATCCGCTCACCTTCTATCTCGAGCCCGATGAGTGACGGCGCTCGCCGCAGCGCTGTGCGCGCCCGGCCGATGACTGCCCGCCGCCATCAGGCCGCGACAGCTGCCCACGCCGGCCACCAGAGCCGGCTGCGATCTTCCGAGAAGCTGTACTAGAGCCCAGGGGAGGGGGACAGCGAGCAGTCGCGCCGGCGCGTTCCCCTGCCCCAGCCTTGTTGACCTGGAGCACGTATGTCCCGGCCACGTCTCGCCGCTCTGCTACTGCTCTGCCTGTCCGTCATCGCAGGCTGCGCCCCCGTCGCGTCGCAGCCCGCCACCTCCGTCCCCCCTTCTCCCACAGCTGTGCCTACTGCCGCCCCGCCCACCGCCGTGCCCAGTCCCACCCCGCCGCCGGTCTTCGCTGCCGGCTCGACCATCGGTGGCGTTGAGGTTGGCGGCCTGACGCTCGACGAGGCGGCTGAGCTGCTCCGCGAGGAGCTCACCAATGGGCCAGGCACTGTCAGGCTCCGGGCCGGGGAGACCAGCTTCGAGCTCGATCTCGCCGCGGTCGGCGCTGAGCCCGCCCTCGATGAACTGCTCGCCGCGGCTGAAGAAGCGGTCGGCGCCGCCGCGCCAGCCTCCATCCCGCTGCAGCTCACGCTCGACAAGGAGGCCCTGCGGGCGGAGTTGGCCACCTTCGCCGAGCAGGTCGCCGAGCCCGCCGCGCTCCAGGTGATCACTGGTACCGATGTGCTCTCCCGTAGCTTCGCCTACAAGCCGGGCCGCACTCTCGATCTGGACGCCGCGGTGGAACTGGTGGCCGAGCGGATCGCCGCCGGCTCCACCGACACCATCGAGTTGGAGCTCGCCGAGGACCAGACGCCGCCCCGCGTCGGCCTCGACCGCCTGCTGGAGGAGGTTAAGGCCCTCGCCGCCGAGTGGGACGGGGTAGTCGGCTTCCATCTCTACGACTTGGAGAGCGGCGAGAGCGTGGGCTACAACGACAGAACCGTCTTCGCCGGCGCCAGCACGATCAAGACGGCGATCATGCTCTTCGCCTATGCCAATATCGAGCGCTTCGACGAGCTGGAGGAAACCTGGCTCAAGGAGATGATCGTCGAGAGCGACAATCTGGCGGCCAACGGCCTGCTCGCCGCCGCGATGGGTGGCCAGGGCACCGAGTACGCCTTCGAGGGCGCCGACGCGATGAGCGTGATGCTCGAGGAGCAGCTCGGCCTGCGCCACACCTACCTCTTCGTGCCCTACGAGACCACCGACTACATCAAGCTCTACAAGCCGAAATTCCGCTGCGGGCCCGCCGGCCCCGTTGGTGAGAAGCCCTACACCGAGATGGGCCCCTGCCTACGGGCCGAGCCAGCCAGCATGGCCCGCCTCTACGTGCTGATCGACGAGTGCGCGAACGGCGAAGGGCTGCTCCTGGAAGAGTTCGAGAAGCTCAGTCCGCGGCGCTGCCAGGAGATGCTCGACCGCCTGGCGGAGAACGGCGATCGCAGCCGCATGGTGGCCGGCGTGCCCGAAGATGTGCGTGTGGAGCACAAGAGCGGCTGGATCGAGGACATGCAGGCCGACGTGGGGATCGTCCGCAGCCCAGGCGGCGACTATGTGCTCGCGGTCTATGTCTACCGGCCTCTGCTCAAGGGGATGTACCTCTGGAAGGATGAGGTGATGGCCCCGGCCGTCGCCGCCTTCTCGCACCTAGCCTACACGGCGTACAACCCCGTGCCACTGGACGAGGTTGCCGAAGTGGAGGAGGGGAGTTCCGCGACCGAAGAGGAGAGCTCCGAGACTGAAGAAGAGAGCTCCGAGACCGAGGAAGAGGACTCCGCGGCTGAGGAGGAGAGCTCCG
>DAOUGF010000969.1:0-10552 GCA_034429295.1 Chloroflexaceae bacterium | reverse complement strand
CGCCGGCAGGAGCGCCCAGCCCAGGCTCGCCAGCACCACTCCGGCGATCGCCAGCCAGGACTGCAGGTTGGCCAGCTGGAGGCGCCGCAGCGGCCGGCCAGTGAAGCGCGGCAGCATATGGTACGCCATCCCGTAGATCAGCAGCGTTGTCCAGCCCCACAGGTTCAGCTCGGCGTGCAGTGGCCGCAGCACCGCGCCGAGCGGGCGATTGATCGCGAAGAGCGCGCCGAGTAGGATCCCGGCGGCGAGGGCGAGAAAGGCGGCCTTGATGCAGCGGATAGTCAGCGGGCTCATGATAGGCGCTCCTTCACCCCAACCTCGATCAACGATGGCGCTCCCGTCGCGCGCAGCGTCGGCCAGATCACCCAGGCGAAGAGTCCGAGGGCGAGGCTCGTGACGATGCCGCCCACAGCGAACAGGGCGCCGAGCCCAAAGCCGAGGGCTATGACGATCAGCGCGACACCGAGGAACTGGAGCACGAGCTGGCGCCCCGCCCAGGCCGCCCCGCGGGTGGACCGGCCGCTGAAGCGCGGCAGCACGTGGTAGGCAACCCCAACAATCATCAGCAGGATCCAGCCGAGCGTCGCCAGATGCTCGGCCGCCAGCCACCACTCCCCGCCCAGCCAGCCGAGCCGGGCAGCCAGCAACAGCAGGAGTGCGAGCGGCAGGCAGAGCCCGGCGGCCGCCGTGGCCCGAGTACCAACCTTATCCACCTCCCGTTGCCCCGCGACGGGCGCGGGCGCAGGCGGCACGGCTCTGCGCTTCCCGCGGGCGAAGAGCAGCGCGATGTTGAGCATGAAGAGCAGCGACGCGAGCAGCTCCAGGGCCAGGCCAGCCACGACCAGAGCCCGGCCGGCGCCGAGCATCCCGGCGGTGGCGAGCGATGCCCCGAGCCCATAGGCGACCAGGTGGGCCCAGATGGGCGCGGCGGCGGGGAAGTCGCGGCCGCTGAAGACGGGCATGGTGTGGTAGTTCACCGCGAAGATCATCCCGCTGATCCAGCCGAAGATCGTCAGGTGGACGAAGGCGCTCCAGGCCGCGCCGAAGCCGAAGAGCACGGCGATATGCAGGGCGGCCGCCCCGAGCAGCGCCAGGAGGCTGGCAGCAAAAAAGGCGCGGGTTGTTGGTTGCATAGGACAGATCCGTTATCTATGTGGTTCTATCTACGCCTGCACATCCCGCGCTGCGGCCCCGAACGGGCGGACTCGCCGCCAGATATGGGCCACCGCGGCGACGGCGGCGATCAGATAGAGCAGGCCCGCGGCCGCCAGCGGCCACTGGGGCAGCCCGCCCAGCAGCGCGGCGAGCGGCGGATGGAGCGCCGCGAGGGCCACGCCACCGTTGAGCGCGCCGTAGCAGAGCCAGACCAGGCCGATATTGCCCCGGTTGCCGGCCGCATCGAGCCGGGGCATGATCCAGACCGCGACCCCGAAGGCGAGCTGCACGGTCCATCCCACCAACAGCAGGTGGGTGTGGGAGGGGCGCAGCAGCCAGAGCCAGGGGAAGAGGCCCAAGCCCTTCTCTGCGAGCAACAGCCCGCCGATAGTGGAGCCGAGGGCCAGGTGGATCAGGGCGGTTCGCACCATCACGCGGCTTACCGGCGGCATCAGGACCCCTCCTGTCGGCGCTGCGGCGCGGGGCGCCCCTTCACCCGCGGCCAGAGGGCGAGCACAAGCGCCCAGATCGCGAGCGTCTGCAGCAGCGCGGCCAGCGCCAGAAGCACCCCCCACACGGAGCGCGGCGCGGCGGCGTTGGCGGGCTCCGCCACCGCTCGCAGCAGCAAGCCGCTGTTCAGCGCCCCATAGGCGAACCACCCCAGCCGCTCGTCCCCTCTGGGGCGCTCCCGCGAGAGCACGGGGAACATCCAGAGCGCCACCCCGCCGATCAGCTGGGTCGCCCAGCCGAGCATCAGCAGGTGGTAGTAGACGGGCAGCAACGCCCCGAGCCCGCCGATCTGCAGGCCCTGGCCGATCAGGAGCAGCGCCCCCAGCAGCATCGCGGCCAGCAGCTGAACGAGGGCCGTCTTGATAAAATACTGAGCCTGCCGTTGCATGGACAGTCACCAGCGATCAGGACACAGAAATCTCTCGGTAAGCCCATATGGCCGAAGCATTCACCCTCGGTCGTCTGTGATCAGTCGTCGGTCGTCGGTCGTCGGTCGTCCCACCTAGTTTAAACCATAGCACAGCCGTACACCCATACCTGTGACTATTGTCACGCTCAAGTGCTACAATGCGCCCTGATGCAGAGCGATGGTGTACAGCGCTTATGACAGAGCATCCCGCAATCGAAACCGAATCGCTCACCAAGCGCTACGGCAACCGCGTGGCCGTGGATGGGCTGAGCCTGCAGGTGGCGCGGGGCGAGGTGTTCGGGCTCCTCGGCCCCAACGGCGCCGGAAAGACGACAACGATCGCCATGCTGCTCGGGTTGGTGCGCCCGACGGCGGGGCGAGCCATGGTGCTCGGCCACGACATCCAGCGCGAGCCCGCCGCCGTGCTCGGCCGTGTCGGCGCCATGATCGAGGCCCCCGCATTCTACCCGTACCTCAGTGGCTCCGACAATCTGCTGGCGCTCGCCCTGGCCGGCGGGCTGCCGCGGGCCCGTATCGCCGCCGCGCTTGAGGCGGTGGAGCTGACGGATCGCGCCGGCGATAAGGTCCGCACCTACTCCCAGGGCATGCGGCAGCGCCTGGCGATCGCCGCGGCGCTGCTGCCGGACCCCGAGCTGATCATCCTCGACGAGCCGACGAACGGCCTCGACCCGGCGGGCACCGCCGAGATCCGCGCCCTGATCCGGTCCCTCGCCGCGGGCGGGCGCACGGTGGTGCTCTGCAGCCATATGCTCCACGAGGTCGAGCAGCTCTGCGGGCGCGTCGCTATCCTCAAGGCCGGCCGCCTGATCGCCGCAGGGCCCGTGGCGGAACTGCTGCGCCGCGGCCAGGGGCTGCGGGTGCGGGTGGAGCGCGACGGCGAGCGAGCCCTGGAGCTCGTCCGAGAGCTTCCTTGGGTCAGCGGCGCCACGCTGGAGGGCGACCTGCTGCTGATCGATGCGCCGGCCTCCCGCGCCGCCGAGCTCAATTCCCACCTGGCGCTGGCCGGCGTGCCCGTGGCCGAGATCGGGGCCCGCGACGGCTCGCTCGAGGAATTCTTCCTGGAAGTGACCAAAGACCAGTGACAATGCTCGCCAACCTCTTCGCCGCCGAATGGCTGAAGCTGCGCAAGCGCCCCATGGCCTGGGCGCTGCTGGCCGTCTTTCTGGGGCTGCTCACACTCTATCTCGGGCTCTGGACAATGGTGGTGGCGCTTCACGAGGGCGCCTTGGGCGGAGTCCGCATCGAGGCGCTGCGGCCCGAGCAGCTGGCCGAGATCAAGCGCCAGCTCAGCTTCCCCGGCATCTTCGGCGCGGTGCTCGGGCAGCTCAACAGCACCGGCGGCATCCTCGCCGTCATCCTCGCCGCCGGCTCACTGGGCGGCGACTACAGCTGGGGCACACTGAGAGTTATGTTAATCAGAGCTCCTGGCCGCGGCGCCTATCTGCTGGCGAAGCTCCTGGCGCTGCTCCTGGGCCTGCTGATCGGCGCCGTCGCGGCGCTCGCGCTGGGCTCGCTGATCGCCCTCGGCGCGAGCGCCTGGCTCGGCCTGCCGTCGAGTGTAGGGCCGGCGGATCTGCTGGCGCTGCCGCTCGGGCTGGTGCGAGCGCTCTATGTGATCCTGCCCTACCTGCTGGCGACCCTGGCCTGCGCGGCGTTTGGGCGCTCGGTGCTGGCTGGCGTCGGCGGCGGCCTGAGCTTCCTGGCGCTTGATGTGAGCGCGGGTTCCCTTGGCTCCTTAGGAGTGGTGAGTGACCTGGTGCTGGTGTTGGTGAACCTGCTGCTCCAGCCGAACATCAACACGCTGGTCGTGCAGAACAGCCGCCTCTTCGGCCTCGACCAGGCGGCGATCGCCAGCGGCCTCGACCTGGCCACGCTCCCGTCGCCGTTGCAGGCCGTGACGGTGGTGGCCGTCTACTGCGCGCTCTTCGGCTACGGGGCGTGGCGCGCTCTCGCCCGGCGCGACGTAACGGGGGCGCAGTAGGGTTCGCCGCGCTGTCGCCGCTCACACCAGCTTGCCGCGCATCTGCTCCAGCTCCTCGCGCAGGGCGATGATCTGGCGGCGCAGCTGGATGATCACCTCGACGCCGGCGAGGTTAACGCCGAGGTCGTCAACCAGCCGCTTGATAAAGCGGACCTGCTCGATGTCGGCGTCGCTATAGCGCCTGATGTTGCCCTTGCTGCGGGCCGGGGCGATCAGGCCGCGGCGCTCGTAGAGACGCAGGCTCTGCTCGTGCATCCCCGTGAGCTGCGCCGCGACCTTGATCGTATAGGTGCGCGGCTCGTCGCTCATGCCGTCTGCCCCTCCTTGATCCGGCGCAGCTCCTCGAACAGCTCCCGCTCCCGTGGGCTCAGCCTGGTGGGCAGCTGCGCGTTCACAGTGACGTAGAGATCGCCGCGGCGTCCCGAGCGGATGCCGGGCATACCCTGGCCTGCGAGCCTGAAGGTGCGGCCGTTCTGCGTCTGCTCGGGAATCGTGAGGTTGATCGTCTTGCCGTCGAGCGTGGGCACCTGAACCTGGCCGCCGAGCAACAGGGTGTAGAGGCTGGTCTCGACCTTCACATAGAGGTCCTCGCCCTTGCGCTCGTAGCGCTGGTGGGGCAGCACCCGCACCACGAGGTAGAGATCGCCCCTGTTGCCGCCGTTCAGGCCGGGGCCGCCCTCGCCGGGCACGCGCACTTTGGTGCCGGTATCGGCGCCGGCGGGGATCTTCACGGTGATGGTGCGGGGCGAGCCGTTCGGATTGGAGAACTGCAGCATGCGCTGGGTGCCCAGGAAGGCCTCCTCGAGCGTGATCTCGACCGTCTGTTCAACATCCTGGCCGTCCATGCGCACGTTGAAGCCGGCGCCGCGGCGGCCACGGCTGCCGAAGAGGGTCTCAAAAATATCGGCGAAATCCGCGGCGCCGCCGAAATCCACCCCTGGGCCGGCCTGCTCGTAGCGCCGCCAGTCGCTGCCGAAGCGGTCGTACTTCTCGCGCTTCTCCCTGTCGGAGAGCACCTCGTAGGCCTCGTTGATCTCCTTGAAGCGCGCCTCCGCCTCTTTATCACCAGGGTTGATGTCGGGATGATACTTGCGGGCCAGCTTGCGGTAGGCCTGCTTGATATCCTGATCGCTGGCTCCGCGGCTCACACCGAGAACCCGATAATAATCTTTCATGCTCTAATCCATTGTTAGGTTTATAGAACCTCGCGCTCCCTCCATTGTAGAAACTTGATAAGAGCATTGTCAAGGTTGCTCTGCTAGAGCTGTGTTAGCATAAGGAAGCCCCTCGCGCCTGGCGGCGGAGGGGCTGGCTTCGGGCATGGACGAGCCCGGCTTAGGCGAGGCCCATCTGCCAGGGTGTAGCGCGGCGGTAGGGCGCGTAGATGGCCAGATCGCGGATGGAGCGCTGGAGCTTATCGCGCTCGATCGGATCATCGTAGCCACGCAGCAGGCGCGCGATCGGTTCCAACAGCTCTTCGGCGGGAGCGTAGCGGTAGAGGTGATCGCTGGGGACCGGGATGCTCAGCAGCACGCGCGCTTCGGCGAGCTCTTCGAGCGCCTCGGTGACGCTCCAGATATCGCGGCAGACGCGCTCGGCGATCGTGGCGGCGCCGGCTTCAAGTTGTGGGTTCTCGTGAAACAGGAGAAGCAGATGAAGCTTGACGGGGCTATCGATCGCCTGTTCGAGCAAACGTTGAACCAGAGGGTCCACCATTGACCTGCCTCCTTCCGCATCGGATCTTCATTGATCACGGCGCACCGCAGAGTTGCTAGCCGGGTTGTGAGGAATGGGGGGTGGGATGCGGCCGGCTCCTGCAGCGTGGGAGGAGCGAGACGGGGGTGAGCAACCGGTGGCCTGTGTTGGCTCTCGTAAGTTGCTAGAGAGTATACACGAGACCTTAACCGTTCGCCAGAGGGTTTCGCAAATGCTCTGGTTGAGAAATCATAACCTTTGACGCTCCATGGGCCACGGAGGGCGCATCACGCCGCTCTCGCCGGCCCACGCTATAATGGGCGGAATAACAGCTACGCCGAGGAGGAGCACATGCAAATTCGCGTCGCGGTGCTGGGCGCCACGGGCACAGTGGGCCAGCGCTTTATCCAGCTTCTAGAGCGGCACCCCTGGTTCAAGGTAGCCGCTGTCACCGGCAGCGAGCGCAGCGCCGGCCGCACCTACGGTGAGGCGGCCCGCTGGGTGCTGGACACCCCTATGCCGGAAGCCGTGCGCGACCTTACCGTGCTCAGCGAGGATGAGCCCCTCGACACGCCCCTGGTCTTCTCGGCCCTGCCGAGCAAGACGGCCGGGGCGATCGAGGCCCGTCTCGCCGCCGCCGGCCATATTGTCTGCACCAACGCCTCCGACCACCGGATGGACCCTGATGTGCCGCTGCTGATCCCTGAGGTGAACCCGGAGCACCTGGACCTGATCGCCGTCCAGCGCAAGGCCCGCGGCTGGTCGGGGGCGATCGTCGCCAACCCCAACTGCACCGCCACCGGCCCGGCCATGCTGCTGCGCCCGCTCCACGACGCCTTCGGCGTGACGAAGGTGATGCTGATGAGCATGCAGGCGCTCTCCGGCGCCGGCTACCCCGGCATCCCTTCCTACGATGCGATCGAGAATGTGATCCCGTTCATCGGCGGGGAGGAGCCGAAGGTCGAGAGTGAGCCGCAGAAGATGCTCGGCACGCTGCACAATGGCGCGGTGGAGCCGGCGCCCTTCGTGATCTCCGCGCACTGCAACCGGGTGCCGGTGCTGGAGGGCCATCTGGAGTGCCTCTCGCTCAGCTTCGCCCGCCGGCCAGAGCAGGAGGAGTTGGAGCAGGCCCTGCGGGGCTTCCGCGCCCTGCCCCAGGAGTTGGACCTGCCGAGCGCCCCGAAGCAGCCGCTGATCCTCCGGGACGAGCCGGACCGGCCCCAGATCCGCCGCGACCGCGACGCCGGCGGCGGCATGAGCACCGTGGTGGGCCGCATCCGCCCCTGCCCCATCCTTGAGTACAAGCTCGTCTGCCTGACCCACAACACCATCCGTGGCGCCGCCGGCGGCTCGCTGCTCAACGCCGAGCTGATGTACGCGCAGGGCATGCTGAACGTGTGACAAGGAGACAAGGGGACCGCGCTCGCTCTGCTCGCCCTGGCGACAAGGCGATGCCTGCCGGAATGTAGCAGCTCCCCTGTCCCCTCGTCCCCTATCCCCTGGCCACTATGATCACCACCGCCACAATCTCCGACCTCACCGGCGACGTCGTGCTCTACCGCGACCTGGAGCCGTGCGACCCGGCGCTGCCGCGCCTTGACGAGCTGCGGGCCCGGGCCGGCCTGCCCGGCGGGCCGCCGCCCCGCAAGCGCGAGAGCGCCTACGCCCGAGTGGTGCTGGCCCTTGCCGAGCAGCTCCAGGCGGCCCGCGGCGCCCCGCCCCTCACCGCCCTCGCCGTCCTCGGCGACACCGACAACGACCGGCTGCTCGCCGCCCACCTGCGGGAGGTGAGCTCGCTGCCGTGCTACGGCTTTATCGGCGAGGACCGGCCGGTGGCCCCCGAGAGCCTGAGCTGGCAGGGCGACACGGCCCACGCCACCCGTTGGCACCTGATTGCCCAATGGGTTGCTGCGCTGGAGGAGCGAGGGGTGGAGTGGGCCCGCTGCGCCATCCTGATCGACATCGACAAGACCCTCCTCGGCCCCCGCGGCCGCTCCGACGGCGCCATCGACGACGCCCGCAGCGAGGCCGCCCTGGCGGTGGCGGCGGACGCACTCGGCGACGCCCTCGACGTGCCGGCTTTCAGGCGCATCTACGCCGAGCTCTGCCGCAAGGAATGGCACGGCTTCACCCTCGACAATCAGGATTATGTAGCGGCCGCGGCGCTGCTGCTGGCCACCGGCGCCGCCGACCTCGAGGAGCTGCGGGCCGAGGTGGCCGCCGGCGAGGTCAGCTTCGGCGACTTTCTCGCCGCCACCGCCCTCGACGTGCGGCCCGAGCTCGCGCCGCTCCACGCCGAGCTGCGGGCCAGGGTGGCCGAGGGCGACCCCACCCCCTTCAAGGCGTTCCGCCGGGCCGAGCTCACGGCCACCCTGGCCCGCATGGCCGACGGCAGGCTCACGATCTGCGGCGTTCTCTTCACGCACTGCCGCGATCTGGCCCGCCGCGGAGCCCTCCTGCTCGCCGCCTCTGATAAGCCCGCGGAGTCGGCTCTTCCCTCGCCGCAGCAGCTCGCCGCTGGCATGCTGCCACTCCACCGTATGCCGGCCCGCATTGAATGAGTACGAGCCTATGCAGCTCTCAGATCTTTTCACCCCCCAAGCCCGCGAAGCGCTGCCGCCGATGTACGGCCCGCCGCCCCAGGTCCCCGGCATCCAGCTGATCTCCCTCGCCTACGGTCTGGCCGACCCGGCGCTCTTCCCGCGGGAGGAGCTCGTCGAGGCGACTGCCCAGATCCTGGCCGCCGACGCCAACGCCGCGCTGAACTACGGTCTGAGCGCGCCGGAGCTGACGGCCCTGGTAGTCGAGCGCCTGCGGCGGGAGGGCCTGGCGGCCCGCGAGGAGCAGACGATGCTGGCCTACGGCTCCGGCCAGATCCTCGGTCTGCTGCCCCAAGTGCTTGTCGAGCCGGGCGACACGGTGATCATCGAGGCGCCGACGTTCCTCGGGGCGGTGAGCCGCTTCCGCCTCGCCGGGGCGCGCCTTGTGGGTGTGCCGGTGGACGCCGCTGGCATGGACGTGGATCAGCTGGAGGAGCGGCTGCGGGAGCTGCGCCGCGCCGGCGTGCGGCCCAAGTTCATCTACACCATCCCCACCTTCCAGAATCCCGCCGGCGCCACGCTCAGCCTGGAGCGCCGCCGGCACCTGGTGGCCCTCGCAGCTGAGTACGGCACGCTGATCGTAGAGGACGACGCCTATGTCGATCTGCGCTTCCGCGGCGAGCGGCTGCCGCCCCTCGCGGCCCTGGATAGCGAGGGCTGGGTGCTGCGGGTGGGCACCTTCTCGAAGATTTTGGCCCCCGGGCTGCGCATGGGCTGGGCCCACGGGCCGAAGCCGCTGATCGACCGGCTGCAGATGTTCAAGGTCGAGGGCAGCAGCGGCCCCTTCCTCACCCGCCTAGTGGCCCGCTTCGCCGCCGACGGCCGGCTCGAGCGCCACATCGAAGCGCTGCGGGCCAACTACGCCGCGAAGTGTGAGCGGACGGCCGCGGCGCTGCGGCGCGAACTGCCCGAGGCGAGCTTCGTCGAGCCCGACGGCGGCTTCTTCATCTGGCTGCGGCTACCCGAGGGTGTGCTGGCCAGCGCGCTGGCGCCTGTGGCGCTGCGCCACGGCGTGGAGTTCCTCCCCGGCACGCGCTGCTTCGCCGACGGCAGCGGCGACGAGTACATCCGCATCGCCTTCAGCGACAAGCCGATCGAGCAGATCGAGGAGGCCGTGGTGCGCCTGGGGGCGGCGCTGCGGGAGCTGCAAGGGCGTGCGTAACCCCAGAGCGTGTACGGGCGACTCGACCAGGGACGAAGGACCAACCGCGGCGCCCTTCGTCCCTGGTCTTTCGTCCCTCGTCTAATCCCCACAAGGAGACCCTATGGAAGAGAAAAAGACGGGCGGCAGCCGTGGCTGGCTGATCGCCCTCTCGATCATCATTGGCATAGTGCTCGCCTGCGCCATCCTGCCCCTCGGCGGCTTCGCGCTGCTGCTGGCCTTCGCTGGCGGCGACCCCGCGCCGGGCGTGGCGCTGCCTGCAACCCGCTGGGACGAGCAGATCGTCTCGGGCGCCGGCCGCGATCGGGTGGTGATCATCGAGGTGAGCGGCGTGATCGGCTCGCCCACCGATGCCTTCAGCCTGCAGCTCTCCCACGAGCAGTTGCTCAGCCAGATCCGCCAGGCCGCCGCCGACGATCTGGTGCGGGCCGTCGTGCTACGAGTGGATAGCCCCGGCGGCGGCGTAGTGGCGAGCAACGAGATCCACGCCGAGCTCCAGAAGCTGCGGGCGGCCGGCAAGCCCCTGGTGGTCTCGATGGGTACTACAGCGGCCAGCGGCGGCTATTATGTGAGCGCGCCAGCCGACCGGATCTACGCGAACCCTGACACCCTCACCGGCAGCATCGGTGTGATCCTCCAGCTGATGAACTACGAGGAGACCTTCGAGAAGCTCGGACTGGAGACTTATGTCTACAAGAGCGGCCCGCTGAAGGATATTGGCTCGCCAACGCGGCAGCCGACAGCCGAGGAAGAGGCGGTGCTGCAGTCGATCGTGGACGAGGCCTACGACGGCTTCGTGCGGGTGATCGTGGAGGGCCGCGGGCTGCCCGAGGAGCGGGTGCGGGAGATCGCCGATGGCCGCATCTACACGGGCGCGCAGGCGCAGGCACTCGGCTTGGTGGACGAGCTCGGCAACCTGGACGACGCGATCGCGGGCGCGCAGGAGCTGGCCGGGCTGGAGAGCGCCCTGGTGGTGCGCTACACGCAGGCCGGCTCGCTGCGCTCGCTGCTGCTCAGCC
>DAOUGF010000968.1:0-2946 GCA_034429295.1 Chloroflexaceae bacterium | reverse complement strand
AGCTTTTAAGCACCCGCGACCGGCCGGGATAATGCCGGAAACTATAGGCCGGGACCGCTTCTCAGAGCGGTCCCGGCTATCTGGTGTTTTCGGCGGTTTTCAGAGCGTTCCTGCTGTTCTGCGAGCAAGGCAGATTCAACAGCTTCCGGGAAGCTCCGCGGGAAGGCGCTGAGCTCAGCTGGGTGGGCGGGCCAAGCTTCCCGGAAGCGTTCCTCGGGCACATCAACTTCCGGGAAGCTCCGCGGGAAGGCGCTGAGCGCAGCTGGGTGGGCGGGCCAAGCTTCCCGGAAGCGTTTCTCTTTCGGGAAGCTCCGCGGGAAGGCGCTTAGCTCAGCTGGGTGGGCGGGCCAAGCTTCCCGGAAGCGTTTCTCTTTCGGGAAGCTCCGCAGGAAGGCGCTTAGCGCAGCTGGGTGTGCGGGCCAAGCTTCCCGGAAGCGTTCCGCTCGTGCGGAAGGTTACGTCATCCCCCCGCCGAGCGCTCGAGCTTGCTCAGCAGCTCATCGGCCTGCTCGATCAGCTCTGTGGTGCGCTCGGCCCAATTGTCGTCGAACAGCCTGACGCGGCGGGCGACGGTCTTGACGAGCACCAGCACCTCGTAGAGCCTGGCGCGGGGCATGCGCTCGGGCGCCGGGTCGTACGCGTCGAGGAAGTGCTCCTGGGCTATCTCGACTCCCGGCTGGGCGTAGCTATCGTACCACCAGCGCAGGTCGGCGAGGTATTTGCCAAGATCGATCGCCGGGTCGAAGAGATAGCAGGTGTCGAAGTCGATCAGCGTCAGCGGCCCCTCCGTCACCCAGATATGGTCGGACTTAAAATCGCCGTAGGCGAAGCCCGGCGGTTCCTGGGGCAGCCGCTCGTGCAACGCCTCGGCCCTGGCGAGGATGTTCTTGATCTGCGCGCCGGTGATGGGTAGGAGCGTGTGGATGTGCTCGGCGGCGCTGGCGATGCCCTTGAGCTCCTTGGCCAACGAGTGGGGCTTGAGCTCGACCAGTTCCGGCGGGATCTGGTGGAGTTGCCGCAGCGCCTTGCCCGCGCGGGCGAGCTGGGCCATAGCTGTGGCGTCGGGCTTCTGAAGCAGCTGCGAGAGCGCCGTGCCGCTCACCCAAGGGTAGAGGATGGTGCTCTCCTCGGGCAGGTAGGCGAACGGGCGCGCGGTGTCGATCTCTGCGCCCCTGGCCCTAAGCCAGTCGGCCACGGTGCTGACCACAGCGGAGATCCGCTCGCCCTTATCGCTGTTGTAGATCTTGGCGAAGAGCGAGCCCTCCCCCATGATGCCGCCCGGGTCGTAGCGCAGCATATGGCGCTGGCCGGGGCGATAGCGCACCACGTTCACTGTGTAGCGCTCGGCTGGCGGGCCGCCATTGGCCCCGTACGCCTTGCTCAGGAACGTCTGGACGTGGACAGGATCGGAGAGGCGGGCGAGCTGGGGGAACTTCGGATCGAGCGGCGAGACCCGCAGCCGGAAGCCCCAGTCAGGCTCATCTGCCACGAGGTGCAGGAAGGGGGCTACCTCGCCGAGCTGCTGCGCCTCCTCCTCCATCGCCATCAGCTCCGCCCAATCCTGGGCGCTCGGGGCGCCCTCGGGCTTCCAGACGACCTCGACCTGGCGGAGCGATTCGCCGCCGCCGGCAGGGTCGCGGACGGAGACCTCGTAATAGGCGGTGAGGTGGCGGTTGGGCTTGTACTTGGCTCGATGCAGCCTGCATGGGCCGAGCAAACCCGGGTTGGGCAACAGGCCGGCCAGGGCATCACGCAGCGCTTCGCGGGGCGCGGCGCCGTTTAGCAGCCACTGCACGCCAGCTAGCCCGGTATCACCCTTGATCGCATTGGTCGGCTCGTGGATCATCGCGGCACCCCCTCAGACGTTGTGTCGGCGCAGGTGACGCTCCAGCATGGCCAGGGTGTTTTGCACGCGCACCGGCTTGATCTTCGTCCAGCAGTTCAACACGAGGTCGAGCAGATCGAGCGCTTCCCAGAGGGCGACCCGCTGCGGCGAGACGGGCGCGTGACGCCTGTAGGCGGCGAGAAACCGCTCGCAGATGCGGTCCAGCTCATCGAGGAGCGCATCGCGGGCCTGCGGGTCGAGGGCGCTGTCGTCCTCGCTGCTCTCCTCCTCGTGGGGCTCGCTCAGGCCCACATTCTTCGTGGCCGAGAGGAAGAGCGCCAGGTCCATCGCAGGCTCGGCCTGGCAGAAACTATCGAAGTCGATGAAGGCCAGCTCCTCGCCGGCGAGCAGCACCTGGGCGGGCCGGAAGCTCCCGTGGGCAGGCGCGAGCGGGTCGGCTGGAGTTGCCGCCGCCAGAGCCTCCAGGCGCGCGAGTAAGGGCTCTGCCACAGCCTGCAGCTCGGGGAAGACGGCGCCGAGTTGCTCCACCGTCTCCCGCGACTCGCCCACCGCGTCGTCCCAGCTCTCGGGCTTGCCAAAGTCAGCGCCGGAAGTGTGGAGCGCGGCGAGGCCGGCGGCCGTCTGCTCCATCACGGCGTCGAGTCTCGACAGGGCCTCCGGCGTGCCCTCCCGCAGCGCCGAGCGCACCAGATCCTTCAGCAGCAGTTCCTCGCGTACCGGGCCCTGGAGGGCGGTGCTCAGCTCGGGCAGGTAGCCGAGGGGCTCGGCGATCCGCACCGCGGCGCTCGTGCCCATAGACGATTCCCAGAGCGCACGCATGCTGGCGTGGGCGTTCTTGCCTTTGCTGCCCTTGTAGACCTTGGCGACTACCGGGCTCGGCCCTTCGCCGCCTGTGTAGGTGATGTCGTAGAGGATGGTGCAGCGGCTGCCCGGCTTGTTGCGCACCACCCGCGGCCTGCAGCTCTCGACCCGCAGATCCCAGTACTGCGGCGCGGCCGCGCGGATGCTCTGCTCCAGGATCGGCGCTGCTCGCGCCGGGTCGCTCAGGATCTCGACGGCGGGGAGCGCCGCCTCAGGGGTGACAGGCTCGAGCAACAGCC
>DAOUGF010000967.1:0-2596 GCA_034429295.1 Chloroflexaceae bacterium | reverse complement strand
AGCGCACGGTGGCCGTGGAGACGCCGGGGCCGAGGCCGTCGTAGACGATCTCGGGCATGAGGCCGATCGCGGCGGGGTAGTAGTGACCCTGCAAGTAGCGTCCTACCTGATCGTGCTGATTGCCGAGGCCGTGGGGATGCCTAGGCCCGGCCGAGTTCAGCAGCAGCCGGGCCGTCTCGATCGCGCCCGCGGCGCAGATCACCACATCGGCTTGGGCGCTGCGGCGCTGATCCTCTCCGTCGAAGTAGCTCACGCCCGTCACATGACCGGTGGCGTCGGTCTCGATACGCTCGACCATCGCACCTGTGAACAGCTCGCAGCGGCCAGTGGCGAGGGCCCGCCTGATCAGCGTATTGTGGGTGCCGTTCTTGGCGTCGTTGGGGCAGACGAAGCCAACGCAGTGCTGACAGCGGGTGCACGCCGGCCTGCCGCCGTATGGCTCGGTATTGATCAGCAGGGGCACAGCCAGGGTCTCCCAGCCCAGAGCGGCGGCGGCTTCCCGCAGCCTCTCACCCTTGCGGCCGGGCGGCAGCGGGGCCATCGGGAAGCCGATCTCCCGCGGCCAGATCCCGGCGCTCGCCACGCTATCGCCGGCCACCCCGATCTCCCACTCGGCCCGCTGGTAGAAGGGGGCAAGCTCATCGTATCCGATTGGCCAGTCGGCCAGGGCGCTGCCCGGCGGGAGGCCGTAGACGCTGGCCATGCGGAAGTCGTCCGGCAGGAAGCGCCAGGCTTGAGCACCGTAGACGAGCGTGCCGCCGCCCACCACGGCGGCGTTGTTGTGGTAGCCCTCCTGGGTGGGGTAGAGCACGCGCTCCTCACCCTCGGGCGTGACAAGCACGCGGGGGTTGGCCGCGGGCTCCGGCCCGGCGTTGTTGCCGTAGCGCTCGAAGCGCTGGTTGCGCAGGTGATCGCGCTTGACGCTCGAGGCATCCAGGGCCGGCCCGCGCTCGAGCAGCAGCACCCGCTTGCCGGCCTCGGCCAACACCCCGGCAACGACGCCGCCGCCGGCGCCCGCCCCGATGATGATCGCGTCGTAGCGGTTCATCCTCGCACCTCAAAGCCGATCATGCGCCAGGCCGCGCCGTCGCGGTTGCCGCCGTTGCCGGGGTCGCTGTAGTAGCCTTCCGCTACATGGGTCACCGCCATGCGGAAGAACGCGGCCGGATCAACCGGCCACTGCGTCGTCACGGCGCCCTGCTCCACCCGAACGAGCAGCTGATCCTGCTCGACGGGCGCCATCGCGGCAAAAGGCGAGCCCGTGGCGCGGGCTTCGGCATCGAGCCCATCCAGCCCGGCGCGGTATGTTTCCACCAGCTGGCGCAAGTCGCCGGCGAACTGTCGGCGCAGGTAGCCCTCTGCGCCGCCCTCCCAGCCGCCGGGGAACTCGTCGGCGGGGATGATGCGGTTGGCCAGGGCGCGGAGCGTAGCGAGTTGCTGCGGAGTAAAGAGATCGAACATGGCTGCTCCGTGAAGTTCCCTGCGGCGCGATCACGCTGGACGGAGCTGCACAAGCACCCGTTTCGGCAGCTTGCAGACCATCGTGTAGGCCGGATCGAAGATGTTGCCCAGGTCGTACTCCACCGCCTGGCCGAGGAGGATCCCGGCGCCGACGGGATCGAGGCCGTACTCCTCCTGGAGCCAGCGCAGCATCTCGGTGGTGGCGTGCTGCACGCACTGATCGAGGGGGCGGGCGTTGCCGACGGTAAAGATGTAGTCGGCGTTCTCGCCGCGTGGCCAGTGGATGGTCTTACCCTTCAGCAGGCGCACGCTGAAGCGCACATCCATCGAGATCTCGATCCCGGTGCCGACGATCTCGCCGTCGCCCTGCAGCGCGTGGCCGTCGCCGAGGTGAAAGAGCGCGCCCGGCACAAAGACCGGGAAGTAGACCGTCACGCCCTCGACGAAGCCGCGGTAGTCCATGTTGCCGCCATGCTCGCCGGAGGTTGCCGAGGAGATCGCCTGCTGGCGGGGCGGGGCCACGCCGAAGCAGCCGAGCATCGGCGCGAGCGGCAGCGTCAGGTCGCCGAGGGCCGTTTGGGGACTCACCAGCCGGGCCGTGCCGGCCTCGGCGTCCACGTGCCACTCGGCGCGCCGGCCCTCGCCCTTTGGCGGCCAAGGGAGCTCGGGCGTGTACTCCGGGTCCACCACATTAGGCGCCACCATCGCGCCGGTGAAGCCGTAGCTGCGGCTCGGCCTGATCTGCTCCAGCACTACGGCGAGAGTGTCGCCTGGCTCGGCGCCCTCGACATAGAACGGCCCCGTCTGCGGGTTGCCCGGCGTGGCCACCTGCTCGCGGTTCGCGTCGTAGCCCGCGGCGTCTACCGTGGTCGTCACCACCGTGTCGCCGTCGGCGATCCGCAGCACGGGCGGGTGTGAGCCAAGCGTGTTGTAGTAGTGGATCGGCTGAAAGTGGTGGACGGCCATTGGGTGCTCTTTCTAGGCAAGAGGCAGCGGGCGCAGGATTACAGCGGCCCGCAGCAGCGTTCCAAGGGGCACAGCATTTTCCCACGAGGTCGGTGGCCCTATTGTACCCCAGAAGCGCGCAGGGCGGTGGGCGCGGTACAATACTTCAGGCCAAGATCCAAATACTGAG
>DAOUGF010000966.1:0-26112 GCA_034429295.1 Chloroflexaceae bacterium | reverse complement strand
AGACAGCCTCAACAGGCTGGCCCAGCATAGCGCGGTGGGCGGCGTGCTGCTCGACGTGGGGAGCTCGCCGCGGGTGGCGGCGCTCAACGCCCTCGCCGACGCCCCCGCCAACTTCGGCTGCGTCTACGCCAAGCAGCTCGTGGCCGAGAATATTCGCGAGCTTGTGCGGGCCTACCGCAGCGCAGCCAGCGACTATGTGGTGATCGTCGGCGGCGACGATGTGATCCCCTTCTTCCGCCACCCCGACCTCACCGAGATTGACCCGGAGTCTAGCTATGTGCCGCCGGTGAAGGACCAGACACCGGCCCAAGCGGCGCTGCAGCGGCGCTACTTCCTCAGCCAAGACGCCTACGGCGCCTTCGACGAGCTGACAGTCGGCGAGACCCGCTTCCCCCTCGCCGACCTGGCTGTGGGCCGCCTCGCCGAGACTGAGGAGGATATCCTCGGCCAACTCGACGCCTTCTTCGGCCTGCAGGGCGGGGCCATCCAGCCGTCAAGCGCCTTGGTGAGCGGCTACGACTTCCTCAGCGACGGCGCCACAGCGGTGGCGAACGAGCTCGACGCCGGCCTCAACGGCGACAGCACCCGCCTGATCTCCGCCCGCACCTGCGCGCCGAACGAGCCGTGCGCATGGTCGGCCGATCAGCTCGAGGAGCTCGTCTTCAACAACAGCTACGACCTGATGTACCTGGCGGCCCACTTCGACGCCTACAGCGCCCTGGCCGCCGACTTCAAGACGACGCTCACCTCGCGGGAGCTGCTGGAGCAGGCCGCCGACCTCACCAACACGATCGTCTTCAGCCCCGGCTGCCACTCAGGCTACAACGTTCCCGCAACTTGGGTGCCGCCCTGGTTCGAGCCGAAGCCCGACTTCGTGCAGGCCTTCGCCCGCCGCGGCGCCACCCTGATCGCCAACACCGGCTACCAGTACGGCTCGGCCTATACCATCGACTACGGCGAGCAGCTCTACCTGGAGTTCAGCAAGGCGCTGCGCACCGGTAGCGGCCCCGTGGCCGTGGGCGATGCGCTGCTCGCGGCCAAGCGGGCCTACCTCGGCCAGCTCGGCAGCGGCCTGAAGGGCGTCTATCAGAAGGCCCACCTCACCGTCACGCTCTACGGCCTGCCCATGCTGGCGGTCGACATGCCCGGCCAGAGGATCAACCCGAGCCAGAGCTCGATCGTCGGGAGCACCCAGAGCTTCAACGAAGGCCCGGCTGCCACGCTCGGCCTGCAATTCGCCGAGACGACGCTGCAGCTCGGCAGCCGCCTCACTACGAACAGCGTGGTTCTCGCCGATAGCTCCGGCCAAGGCCCCACCCGCCAGGTGACCTATATCACCGGGAGCGACGGGCGCGCCGTGGGCTGGCCCGACGAGCCCCTACTGCCGCTGCTCCAGGACGACGTTACTGTTCCTGGCAAGGCCGTCCAGGGCGTCGTCTTCCTCGGCGGCAGCTACACCGATCTGCCAAACCGCACGCCGCTGGTGGCCGCGCCGGCCACTGAGCTGCACCGCCCGGCGCCGTTCTTTAACAGCGCCGGCTACTTCCCGGCCCAGTTCTGGCTGCTCAATAGCTACGATACGCTCTTCGACCCGGTAAGCGGGCGCACCCGCCTCACTACGCTGCCGGCGCAGTTCCGCTCGAACGGCCCGGCGAGCACGGATGGCACGCTGCGGCGCTACGACACGCTGCGCTTCCGGCTCTACTACAGCGGCGACAGCCCCGACTTCTACAGCAACAACCGCCTGCTGGCCGGCCCGCCCGTGATCGCCCGCGTCACATCCCACACTACCAACGGCTCGATCAACTTCGACATGACCGTCCTCGGCGACCCGGCGGCCGGCGTGCAGGAGGTCTTCGTCACCTGGACCGACGGCCAAGGCAGTTGGCAGTCGCTCAGCCTCACCCAGAGCGCGACCGACACGACCCGCTGGACCGGCAGCCTGCCGCTGAGCAACGTGAACCAGGCCGGCTTCGGCTATCTCGTGCAGGCCGTGAGCGGGGTGGGCCTGGTGGCGGTTGACGATAACGGCGGCAATTACTACGGGCTCAACGTGGACACGGCCAACCCGCCCACGCTCGAGGACGCGATCTTCCTGAGTGAGCTTACCCTGGAGCCGCCGACTCAGAGCGCAACCTTCGGCGACGTGGTGAGCTTCAGCGCCACTCTGACATACGAACACAGCGGCGGCGAGATGATCCCGCTCGTCGGCGAGCCCGTCACCTTCACGATCGGCGGGATCACCCGTACGGCCTTCACCGATGAAGATGGCCGGGCCACGGTGAGTGTGGAGCTGAGCATCCTGCCGAACAACTATACCGTCAGCGCAACCTACGGCGGCAACTTAGATTTCAGCCCTGCTGCCACCACCGCCAGCACAACGACGACGGTAGCTAAGCAGAGCACCTCCATCAGCCTGAACCTGACGAGCACGAGCGTAGGGGTGGGCGAGGATACCGGCATTATCGCGACCCTGCGGGACGGCGAGCAGCAGCCGCTGTTCAACGCCACGCTCTTCTTCATCGTCTCGGGAGCGGGCGTGCCCGGCGGCGCCGTCGCCTTCACGCGCACGACCGACTATGAAGGGCAGGCCGCCCTCGGGGCGCTTGACCTGGCCGAAGGCAGCTATACAGTGCGGGTCTACTTCAACGGCGCCATCCCAGCACCAGTGAACCTGACGGTGGACGAGCCCTTCTACCAGACGGCTCCAGCCGCGACGGCCAGCCTGACGATCGGGGCGACCAGCCAGCAGGCGACGGTCATCGTGCGACGGGCGCCGGCCATGAACAGCTCGGCGCGAGTGGAAGGGTCGCTGTGGCTGCTGACGGGCGAGGCTGTGGTGCTGAATAGCAACGCCACTATTACGGGGGATCTGCTGGTGCCGGGCGAGCCTACCGTCAGGCTGAACGGCTCGGCAAGCATCGGCTCGACCGTAGTTGGCAGCGGCAGCGCGCAGCCTGCGGGCTACCGGATCACGCTCAACAGCGGCGCGCGGGTGAACCGCCTCGTCACCCGCACCGACCCCATCGAGCTGCCCGCCGTGGCCCCGCCCCCGGCGCCCACCGGCACCCGGAACGTGGTGATCAACCAGCCCGGGCAGTCGATCGGCGACCCGAGCACGATCCGCGACCTTACGCTCAACAGCAACGCCGGCGCCGTGGCGGTGCCCCCGGGCACCTACGGGCAGTGGACGGCCAACGGCAACAGCCGCTTCGTGCTCGGAGTCGCGGGGGCAACCACCCCGAGCGTGTATAACCTCCAGAGGCTCACGCTGAACGGTAACAGCCAGTTGGAGTTGCTCGGCCCGGTGACGCTGGTGCTTGCCAACGGGATGACTTGGAACAGCAAGGCCGGTTCAAGCGCCAACCCAACCTGGCTTACCGTCAACGTCGCCACGGGCTCGGTGACGCTCAATAGCAACGTGACTTTCTACGGCACGCTGCGCGCCCCCTCCAGCGCCGTGACGCTCAACAGCAACACTCGCCTCTTTGGCGCCATCATCGCCGATCGGCTCACGCTGAACGGAGGTGCGCTGGTGCAGGCAGCGCCTTGACAGGGGTGATGCAGCATCGCATACCTCTCGCTGGCTACCAATGACGGAAAGCCTTGCCGCATATCTCCCGGCCGACAGACTGCACGCCATCGCTGCTGGCGTGCAGCTGCCGGAGCGGGCGACGGGAGCTGCGCTCTTCGCGGACATCTCGGGCTTCACGCCGCTCACCGAGGCCCTGGTGCTGGCCCTTGGCCCGCAGCGGGGCGCTGAGGCGCTGCCGCAGCAGCTCAATCTGGTCTACAACTCCCTGATCGCCGAGGTGCACCGCTACGGCGGCAGCGTGCTCGGCTTCGCCGGCGACGCGATCACCTGCTGGTTCGGCGAGGAGAGCGCTGAAGCGCCATCTGTCCGCACTATCGGCACAGGTGCCGCAGGTGCTCCAGCGAGCGCAGTCCACCGTGCCGCCGCCGCGGCTTTGGGAATGCAGCGGGCGATGCAAGCGTTCGCTGCCATCCCTATCGAGGGTGTAGGTACGGTTGCCCTGGCGGTGAAGGTTGCCGTGGCGGCCGGCCCGGTGCGCCGCTTCGTGGTGGGCGATCCGGCCATCCAGCTGATCGATGTGCTCGCGGGCGCCACCCTCGAGCGGCTGGCCACCGCCGAGCACCAAGCCGAGCGGGGCGAGGTGCTTCTCGACGCCGCCGCCGCCGCAGCCCTCGGCGAACAGGCCGCCATCGGCGCCTGGCGCGAGGACGAGGCGAGCGGGGAGCGCTTCGCCGTCCTCGACGGCCTGGCCGGCCCGGTCAAGCCGGCCCCTTGGCCGCCCTTCGACGAGATAAGCGTGCCCGCGGAGACGCTGCGGCCTTGGCTGCTGCCGCCGGTCTATGAGCGGCTCCAAGCCGGCCTTGGCGAGTTCCTCACCGAGCTGCGCCCCGCCGTCGCCCTCTTCCTGCGCTTCGGCGGCATCGACTTCGACAACGACGAGCTGGCCGCGCTCAAGCTCGACGCTTACATCCGCTGGGTGCAGCGGGTGTTGCAGGGCTACAACGCCTACATGCTCCAGCTCACGATCGGCGATAAGGGCTGCTACCTCTACACCGCCTTCGGCGCGCCAATAGCCCATGAAGACGACACCATGCGGGCCTGTATGGCGGCCCTGGATCTGCGGGAGCCACGCCTCGAATTCGTGGGCGCTGTGCAGATCGG
Organism: Chloroflexaceae bacterium; assembly: GCA_034429295.1. Taxonomy (GTDB): domain Bacteria; phylum Chloroflexota; class Chloroflexia; order Chloroflexales; family Chloroflexaceae; genus OHK40. The sequence continues at coordinate 21,416 of DAOUGF010000966.1, read as the reverse complement.
GATCAGCCAGGGGCGTATGCGCACCGGCGCCTACGGCGCCCAGGAGCGGCGGACCTACGGCTCTCTGGGCGACGAGGTGAACATGGCTGCCCGCCTGATGCAGCACGCCCCAGCCGGCCAAGTCCTGGTAAGCCAGGTGGCCCGCAGGCCCACCGGCGATCGCTTCGCTTGGGAACAGCTACCGCCGCTGCAGGTGAAAGGCAAAGCCCAGCCGGTGAACGTCGCGCGGCTGATCGGCCTGGAAGAGCGGCGCTCCTTCCGGCTCCACGAGCCACGCTACCAGCTGCCCATGGTGGGCCGCACCGCCGAGCTTGAGGCGGCTGTCGCCCTGCTGGAGCGGGCCACCGGCGGCGCCGGCCAGATCCTCGCCCTCAGCGCCGAGGCTGGCCTCGGCAAGTCGCGCCTGGCCGCCGAGATCGTGGAGGAGGCGCGGCGACGCGGCTTCGCCATCTTCGCCGGCGAGTGCACCTCCTACGGCACAAGCTCCAGTTACCTCGTCTGGCGCAGCGTCTGGCGAGGCATCTTCGATCTCGACCCCGCCGCCCCGACGGCCGAGCAGGTCGGCGCGCTCCCCACCAATCTGGCCCGCCTCGATCCGGCTCTGCTGCCCCGCCTGCCCCTGCTCGGCGCCGTGCTCAACCTGGAGCTTCCCGACAACGATCTGACCGCCGCCCTCGTGCCCAAGCTGCGCAAGGCCGCCCTCGAGACCTTGCTCGTAGACTGTCTGCGGGCCCGGGCCAGGCAAGGGCCGCTGCTGATCGTGCTCGAGGATCTCCACTGGATCGACCCGCTCTCCGACGATCTGCTGCTGGCGCTTGGGCGGGCGGCAGCCGAGCTGTCGGTGCTACTGCTGCTCGCCTACCGCCCCCCGCAAATCCCGCAGCTCCAGGCGCCACAGGTGAGCCAGCTGAGCCACTTTCGCGAGCTGGTCCTCGACAGTCTGGCGCCGACTGAAGTGGCGCGGCTGGTGCGCCTCAAGCTCGCCCAGCGCTTCGGCGACGACGCCATTCCCGAAGGTTTGGCCGAGCGCATCGACCAGCAGGCTCTCGGCAACCCCTTCTATGTGGAGGAGCTGCTCAACTATCTTGAGGACCGCGGCATCGACCCGCGCCAGAGCGAGAGCGTGGAGCAGCTCGAGCTGCCGCCCAGCCTCCACAGCCTGATCCTCGCCCGCATCGACCAGCTCAGCGAGCAACAGAAGACCCTGATCAAGGTGGCGAGTGTGATCGGCAGGCTCTTCCGCGCCTCGATCCTCTGGGGCCTCAGTCCCTTCGCCGCCAGGCGCGTGGCCCTCAAGGCGGATCTCGACGCCCTGAGCGAGCTGGAGCTCACGCCCCTCGACAGCCCCGACCCGGAGCTCACCTACCTCTTCAAGCACGTGGTGACCCAGGAGGTGGCCTACGAGAGCCTGCCCTTCGCCACCCGCGCCCTGCTCCACGGCCAGATCGGCGAGGTGATCGAGGCGACGTACCCCGACCAGATCGAGCGCATGCTCGACCTGCTCGCCTACCACTACGACCGCAGCGAGAACACGGCCAAGCGCCGCGAGTATCTGCTGCGGGCGGGCGACGCCGCCCGGCGCGACTACGCTAACGCCGCGGCGATCGACTACTATCAGCGGGCCTTACCGCTGCTCGACGGCCCCGAGCGCATAGCGACCCTGCTCGCCCTTGGGAAGGTGCTTGAGCTCGTCGGCCGGCTCGACGAGGCCGAGGTCGTTGTCCGTGAGGGCCTTGCCCGCGCCGAGGAGATCCCCGACGAGTTGTTTGCGGCCCGCTGCCGCGCGGCCCTCGCCTTCCTGCGCTACCGCCAGAGCTCCTACGCCGAGGCTCTCGCCCTCGCCGAGCAGGCCCACGCTGTCTTCCAGCGGGCCGGCGACCGCGAAGGGATGGCCCAAGCGATCGGCTATAATGCGGTAATCCTCGATCGCCAGGGAGACTATAGCGGCGCCCTCACCGCCTACGAGGCTAGTCTGGCCCTCTGGCGCGAGCTTGGCGATCAAGAGAACGCCGCCCACGCGCTGAATAATATGGGTATCATGCTCACCAACCAAGGCGAGCACACCCGCGCCCAAGCGCTCCAGGAGGAGGCCCTGGCTCTGCGTCGGGCCGCCGGCGACCGCTGGGCAACCGGTGTCTCGCTGAGCAACCTCGCGTTGGTTGCGCTTAACCAGGGTGAGCTCGCCACCGCCCGCGCCCAATTCGAGGAGGCCTTGACGCTACTACGGCAGGTGGGCGACCCACAATCGCTGATAACATGCCTCGGAAACCTCGCCTATACCCTCGCCGAGCTCGGCGACGGCGCACAGGCGCGCGAGCGCTACTATGAATGCCTACGCATCCATAAGTCTTTCACCGACCGCTGGTTGCTCGCCGTTCTCTACGAGGATCTGGCAGCGCTCGAACTGGCCGAGCAGCGCCCCGAGAGGGCCCTGCGCTTAGTGGGCGCCGCCGAAGCGCTGCGAGAGGCCATCGGCGCGCCGCGCAGCCCTGCCGAGACCGCCCGGATCGATAGCCTGCTCGCCGCCGCCGGCCAAACCCTCGATACCGCCACGCAGCACGAAACCTTGACGCTGGGCCGCTCGCTTAGCCTAGAGCACGCGATCAGCTACGCTCTAGAGGAGCTTCCATGATCGACAGCAGCCATGCCGCCATGACGCGGCAGACCAAGCGCTGGCCAGGCCTGCGACAGATCCGCATTAGCGCTACCGCTGGCGTCGTCGCCGCTGTGCTCAACATCGGCGTGCTCTTCTCGAAGGCCGCGCTGATCTTCTCAGGCCGCCTCGATAGTTATCTTGGCAGCGTGATCGGGCTGGTGCTGATCGGCAGCGCCGTGATGATGATCGTCTTCGCGCTGCTCAGCTCGCGGCCGGCAGTCCTGTTCTACGTCCAGGACGCCCCGTCGATCATCGTGGCGCTGCTGGCGGCGCAGCTCGCCGGCTCGCTCGCTGCCGCCAGCGACGAGACGCTCTTCGCCACCGTGCTCGCTGCCGTCGTGCTGGCAACGCTGGCCACCGGCACGACCTTTCTGCTGCTCGGCCTGTTTCGCCTCGGCGATCTTGTGCGCTACCTGCCCTACCCGGTGGTGGGCGGCTTTCTCGCGGGCACCGGCTGGCTGCTCGTGCTCGGCGGCCTCGGTGTGATGCTCGGCGACCATGTCAGCCTGAGCAATCTGCCTGCCCTGCTGGCGCCGGAGGCGCTCTGGCTCTGGCTGCCGGGCGGGCTGTTCGCCCTGCTCACCCTCGTCGTGCTCCGGCGCACCCGGCACCCCCTCGCCCTGCCCGTGCTCTTCGTCGGCGCCACTCTGCTCTTCTACGCCGTCCTGGCCGCGGCCGGACTCACGCCAGATGAGGCTCAGGCTCGCGGCTGGCTCCTGACTCCCTTCTCCCCGCAGGGCGAAGGGATCGCCCTCAGTCCGGCGCTGCTCGCCGCGGTAAACTGGTCGGCGATCCTCAGCCAGATCGGTACCATCGCCGCTGTTGCGGTGATCAGCGTGGTCGGGATGCTGCTCAACGTCAGCGGGCTACAGCTCGCGCGCCGCGAGGAGTTCGACCTGAACCGCGAGCTCCAGGCGGCCGGCGCGACCCAGCTTATCGGTGCCCCGCTCGGCGGCCTGCCTGGCTACCCTGCCCTCGGGCCATCGGTCCTGGCCCACCAGATGGGCGCTCGCAGCAGGCTGGTGGGCGTGGTGGCGGGCCTGGTCGTCGGCAGCATGTTCTTCTTCGGCGTCGAGCTGCTCTCCCTTATACCCCAGTTCGTTCTCGGCGGCCTCGTCTGCTATCTCGGCCTCGCCTTCCTGGCCGAGTGGCTCTACGACGCCTGGTTCCAGCTCCCGCGGCTCGACTACGCGCTGGTCGTGGCGATCTCGCTGCTGATCGCAATCTTCGGCATGCTCCCCGGCATCACAGTAGGCCTGCTCATCGCCGTGATCCTCTTCGTGGTCGCCTACAGCCGCGTTGACGTCGTCAAGCACGCCCTCTCCGGAGCCATCCTCAAGAGTCGCGTCACCCGCGGCCTCCGCGAGCACCAGGCCCTCCGCGAGCGCGGCGAGCAGATCGCCGTCTTTCAGCTCCACGGCTTTATCTTCTTCGGCACCGCCCACGAGCTCTTCGAGCGCGTGCGGGCCGCCGCCGCCAAACAGCCCGACCTGCGCTTCGTCCTGCTCGACTTTCGCCTGGTGCCGGGGCTCGACTCCACGGGCATGCTCAGCTTCGCCAAGCTCAAGCAGCTCGCCGAGGCTAACGGCTTTACCCTGGTCTTCACCCAACTCGCCCCTAGCATCAGCCGCCAGATGGTGCGGGGCTTGCAGCTCGCCGCCGATGATGGACCCGTGCGGATCCTGCCTGACCTCGACCGGGGCTTGGAGTGGTGCGAGAACCAGCTGCTCGCCGACCTGCCCGCCGGCGATGCGCCGACGCTCCGCGAACAACTGGCCCAGCTCGCGCCAGAGGCCGACGCCCTCGACTCGCTACTCGCCGCCCTCGAGCGCCGCAGCGTCGCGCCCGGCGACTATCTCATCCGCCAGGGCGAAGAGCCCGATGATATGTTCTTCATCGAGAGCGGCCAGGTGACGGCGCAGATCGAGATGCCCGGCCAGCCCCCACGCCGCCTCGAGACGATGGGTAGCGGCCGCGCTGTCGGCGAGCTTGGCTTCTACCTCGGGCACCGCCGCACGGCCGCCGTCGTGGCCGACGAGCCCAGCCAGGTACTGCGCGTTACGCAGCAGACGCTGCGGCGCCTCGCTGCTGAGCAGCCCGCCGCCGCCTCCGCCTTCCACCTGATCATGGCCCGCCTGCTCTCCGCCCGCGCCGTCCACCTTGTTGGAACAGTGGAGGCGCTCTTGCGGTGAGGCAAGGCCGCTATCACCAAGCTATAGCGAAGATTCCCTCGATCTGCACAGTATCTAAACATCGCCCCTGTACACTCAGCGCAGTGACCGCCTACGAAGGACACTGCGCTGATGCTTTCCCCCAATCTCTCCCCGCTCCTCGCTCAGCTTGAGCCAGTGGGCTTGGCCCAACTCGACGGGGTGGCTCTGCTCGACCGCACCGATACCAAGTACCTGCTCTCCCTGGAGCAGCTTACGGCGGCCCTCGCGGAGCTCGGCGACCAGTATCGCGTGCTCGCGATCGACGGCCTGCGCCTGAGCCCCTACCAGACCGTCTACTTCGACAGCGCCGACTTCGCCCTCTACCTGCGCCACCACGCCGGGAAGAAGAACCGCCACAAGGTGCGCAGCCGGCGCTACCTCGCAACCGGCCAGTCCTTCTTCGAGGTGAAGCTCAAGACGAATAAGGACCGGACGATCAAGCGCCGCCTCGCCACGCCGTCCCTGGCCACGGCCCTGACGCCCGATGTGGACGCCTTCCTCAGCGCCCAGTTTGCCCAGGGGACGCCGCAGCTCGAGCCGAAGCTCGCCAACAGTTTCTCGCGCATCACCCTCGTCGGCACTGGTGCGCCCGAGCGGCTCACCATTGACCTCGATCTGCGCTTCCAGCAGGACGGCCGGGAGGTCGCCCTGTCGCAAATCGTCGTGGCCGAAGTGAAGCGGGGCGACCGTAGCCGCGCCTCGGCCTTCATGCGGCAGATGCAGGCCGCCCACATCGCGCCCACCAGCTTCAGCAAATATTGCGTCGGCGTCGCGCTGCTCTACCCGCAGGTGAAGCATAACCGCTTCAAGCCGCAACTGCGCCAGATCGCAAAGCTCTCCGGAGGAGCCATCAATGAATACTGATCTCGCCAACCTGGCTCTGGGCGCCGGGCTGAACCTCGCCGTCGCCCTCGTCATTGTCAGGTTTATCTACTACCCAAGAACCCAGGACAAGAACTTCGTCTTCTCTTTTCTGGCCTTCAACACCGTGATCTACTTCGTGCTCGGGCTGCTCACCAGCGTCGAGTTGAGCATCGGCGTCGGCTTCGGGCTCTTCGCCATCTTCTCGGTGCTGCGCTACCGCACCGATGAGACGCCGATTCGCGAGATGACCTACCTCTTCGTGCTGATCGCCCTGCCGGTGATGAACTCCGTGCTCATGCCAACCGGCGCGTTCGACAAGCTCCTGCTGGCGAACGGGGCCGTCGTGGTAGTGCTCTTCGTGCTCGAGCGGGAGTGGGGCTTCCACTTCGAGGCCCGCAAGCAGATCATCTACGAGCGCATTGACCTCATCACCCCAGCCAACTACGAGCGGTTTCTCGCCGACCTGCGGGAGCGCACGGGTCTGCCGGTGCGCCGGGCCGACATCGGTCGCATCGACTTTCTCCGCGACACCGCGGAAGTGACCATCTACTACCCGCAGCCCGAGGCCCGCCCCGCGCTCAGCCGCGCCGCCTCTACCTCGACTGCGAAGGAGCCCACCTATGAGACGGCTTAGCCTGTTGCTGCTGCTCGCCCTCCTGCTGCCGATTCTGGCCGCCTGCGCGGCCGCCCCGGCGAGCGGCGGGAGTGCGGCCCAAAGCACCTCTGCTGGCGCAGGGGTCGCCCGCCCCGATGGCTGGAACGAGGCCAGCCACGGCGACGGCGCCGAGCCGAACTACGCCGTGGTCTTCCCCGACGATAAGATCAACCAGATCACCATCACCATCGCCCCGGAGGATTGGGAGGCGATGCAGGCGAACCTGACGGAGCTGCTCGGCGAGCCCGGCACGGGCGGCTTCCCCGGCAGGCGTCCGCCCGAAGGTGGCTTCCCTGGTGGCACCCCGCCCGAGGGCGGCTTCCCCGGAGGGCGCCCACCCGAGGGTGGCTTCCCCGGCGGCGGCTTCGGTGGGCCGGGCGGCCCCCGCGGCGGCGACTTCACCCCCGAGAACCCGATGTGGGTCCCGGCCACGATCAGTTTCGCGGGCGAGACCTGGACCAACGTGGGCGTGCGCTACAAGGGCAACTCCTCGCTGCAGGGCGCCTGGCGCAACGGCTCCGCCAAGCTGCCATTCAAGCTCGACTTCGACGAGTTCGAGGACGATCATCCCGAGATCACCAACCAGCGCTTCTACGGCTTCAAGCAGCTCTCGCTCTCCAATAACTTCGGCGACCCCACAGCCATGCGCGAGACAGTGGCCTACGATCTGCTGGAAGCGGCAGGGCTGGTCGCCGCGGAGACCGCGCTCTACGAAGTGATCGTTGATCACGGCGACGGCCCCGAGAGCCTCGGCCTCTACACGATGATCGAAGTCGTGGATGATACCGTCATCGCACGCACGTTCGGCGAAGATAGTGGTAACATTTACGAGGGCGACGGTCGCGCCGCCAGCCTTGCCGAAGGCACCTTCGACGCTATAGCCGAGAGCTTCCAGAAGGAGAATAACGAGCGGGAGGCCGACTGGAGCGATATCCAGGCGCTCTACGAGACCCTCCACGACCCCACGCGCACCAGCGACCCGGAGGCCTGGCGGGCCGAGCTTGAGACGCGCTTCGATGTCCCGACCTTCCTCGAATGGTTGGCCCTCAGCGCGATCCTCCAGCACTGGGACACCTACGGCCAGATGAGCCACAACTTCTATCTCTACCACGACCCGGCCACCGATAGGCTCACCTGGATCTCCTGGGACCACAACTTCATCCTCGGCGCCGGCCCGATGGGCGGCCGCGGCGGCGGGATGGGCGCCGGCCCGATGGGCGGCTTCGGCGGCCGTGGCGGCCGCGGCGGCGGCGCCCTCGATAAGTCCGATGTGAGCGAGAGCTGGCCCCTGATCCGCTACCTGCTCGACGACCCGACCTACTACGCAGCCTACATCGGCTACCTGGAGGAGCTGAGCACGAGCGTCTTCGACGCGGACGAGCTGGCCGGGCGCTATCAGCAGCTCGCCGAGCTCATCAGGCCATACGCGGCGGAGGAGGGCGATGAGGCAACCTTCAACAGCGCCGTCCAGGCGCTCACCGAGCGCACCTACGAGCGCGCCGAGGCCGTCGAGACGTTTCTGGCGACTCTGGAGTGACCAGCATGACCGATCCCTCTGACGCCTCCCCTTCGGCAATCAGCCGCTGGCGCTGGCGCCTGCAGGGCCTTCGCGCCAGGGCCCGCCAGGCGGTGCCCTTCGCCTCAGGCGTGCTCGCCGCCTTCGTCGCCCTCCTGCTCTACAACCTGGTGGTCCCGGCCCCCGCCCCGCTCACCCAACGCGAGGTGAGCGAGACGGTGGCCCAGGCCCTCGCCGAGGCCACGCCCCCGCCGGCCTACTCCGCCAGCGTCTACGAGCTGATCAGGCCCTCGCTGGTACTCATCCAGACGGAGGCAGTCGGCGCCGACGGCGAGCCGGCCTACGGTTTGGGCAGCGGCGTGGTGGTGAGCGCGGAGGGCGATATCCTCACCAGCCTCCATGTCGTCGCCGACAAGGAGCGGGTGCTGCTCACCTTCGCCGACGGCACCCAATCGCCGGCCATCCTCGTCGCCCAGCAGCCCGAGAACGATATCGCCGTGCTGCGGGCCGCCCAGCCGCCGGCACAGCTCTACCCCGCCGTGCTCGGCAACCCCAACGCGGTGCGGATCGGTGATGAGGCGTATGTGGTCGGCAATCCCCTCGGGCTCTACGGCTCCATGAGCGCCGGCGTGATCTCCGGCCTGGACCGCTCCTTCCAGCCCGAGGAGAGCGAGCAGGCGATCAATGGCCTCATCCAGGTTGACGCCGCCGTGAACCCTGGCAACTCAGGCGGGCCCTTGCTCAACCGGGCCGGCCAGGTGATCGGCATCGTCGCCGGGCTGGTCAACCCTACCCAGCAGGATGTCTTCATCGGCATTGGCTTTGCGGTGCCGATCACCACAGCGGGCGGCGCCGCCGGCATGCCGCCGTACTAAGGAGCAGCTCATGGACCAGCCCTCGCGCACGACGATGGAGCGCGTGCTCTACGAGGTGAAGAAGATCATCGTCGGCCAGGACCAGTTGCTTGAGCGGCTGATCGTCGCCCTCCTGGCCCGCGGCCACATCCTCGTCGAAGGCGTGCCCGGCCTCGCCAAGACGATGGCGATCAAGACCCTCGCCGACGCCATCGGCGGCGAGTTCAAGCGCATCCAGTTCACCCCCGACCTCGTCCCGGCCGACCTCGTCGGCACCCGCATCTACAACCAGAAGACCGGCGACTTCACCACCAGCCTCGGCCCGGTCTTCGCCAACCTGCTGCTCGCCGACGAGATCAACCGCGCGCCCGCCAAGGTCCAGTCGGCGCTGCTGGAGGTGATGCAGGAGCGGCAGGTGACGATCGGCCGCGAGACGTTCCAGGTGCCGCGGCCCTTCCTCGTGCTGGCCACCCAGAACCCCGTCGAGACGGAGGGCACCTACCCGCTGCCCGAGGCCCAGGTGGACCGCTTCATGCTCAAGGTGCTCGTTGGCTACCCCTCCCCCACCGAGGAGTTCGTGATCGTCGAGCGCATGACGGGCACCCTGCCCCACGTGCAGAAGGTGCTCACCACAGCCGAGCTCACCGAGCTCCAGGACGAGGTGGATCGCGTCTACGTGGACCCCTCGCTGATCGAGTATGCCGTGAGGTTGGTGGGCGCCACCCGCCAGCCGCGGGAGGTGGGGCTGCAGGAGTTAGCCCCCTACATCAGCTTCGGCGCCAGCCCCCGCGCCTCGATCAACCTTATTCTCGCGGCCCGCGCTCTGGCCTTCGTGCGCGGGCGGGCCTACGCGCTGCCCCAGGATGTGCGCGACCTCGCCCTCGACGTGATGCGCCACAGGATGGTGCTCTCCTACGAGGCGCTCTCCGACGGTGTGAGCAGCGACGACCTGCTCAAGCAGATCCTCGAGCGCGTCCAGATGCCGGAGGTGCCGCTCCATGAGTACGCCAACCGCCGCGCCAACACCTGAGCGCATCCTGCAGCGCCTCGACTGGCAAGTCGTCAGGCGCCTCGATGGCCTGCTCCAGGGCAACTACCGCAGCCTCTTCTACGGGGCCGGGGTGGACTTCGCCGACCTGCGGGAGTACCAGCCCGAGGACGATGTGCGCTACATCGACTGGAACGTCACCGCCCGCATGGACGCGCCCTACGTGCGCCAGTATGTCGAGGACCGCGAGATCAGCGCCTGGTTCCTGCTCGATCTCAGCCCCTCGATGGACTTCGGCACGCTGCAGAGCCAGAAGCGCAACGTCCTGATCGATGTCGTCGCCACCTTCGCCCGCCTGCTCACCCGCCATGGCAACCGCGTTGGCGCGATCTTCTACGGCGCCGGGGTTGAGAAGACCATCCCGGCCCGCGGCGGGCGCCTGCAGGTGCTGCGCCTGATCAACGACCTGCTGCGCCAGCCGAGGCTGCCCAAGGCGCCTATGACGAGCCTCGCGGCGCTGCTTGAGGCCGGGCTGCATACCATCGGCCGCCGCTCGCTGATCTTCATCGTCTCCGACTTCATCAGCGCGCCGGGCTGGGAGCGCCCGCTGAAAGTGCTCGGCCAGCGCCACGAGTTGCTGGCCCTGCGGATCTGGGACCCGCGGGAGCTTGAGCTGCCCGACGTGGGCCCGATCATCATGGAGGACGCCGAGACGGGCGAGCAACTCTACGTGGATACCCGCGACCGCAAGTTCCGCGAGCGCTTCAGCGCCGCCGCCCGGCACCGCGAGGAGGCCCTCGCCGAGAGCTTCAGGCGCGCCGGAGTCGACGCCCTCGCCCTCTCGACGGAGGAGGATCTGGTGCGGGCGATCGTCCGCTTCGCCACCCTGCGCAAGCAGCGCCGGCGCTAAGGAGAGGCTATGTCGTTCATCTGGCCTGCGCTCCTCAGCCTGCTGCTCCTGCTCCCGCTCTTCGCGGTGCTCTATCTGCGGGCGCAGCGGCGCTGGCGCGCCCTGGCGGAGCGCTACGGGAGCCTGGGGCTGCTGCAGACAGGGGGCGGCAAGGCGCCAGGGGTCCGTCGCCACATCCCGCCTGCGCTCTTCCTCGCCGCCCTCGCCCTGCTGATCGTGGCCCTGGCCCGGCCCCAGGCCGCCGTGAGCCTGCCGCGCCTGGAGGGCACGGTGATCCTGACCTTCGATGTCTCCGGCAGCATGGCCGCCGACGACCTGCAGCCGTCGCGCCTCGACGCGGCCAAGCTGGCCGCCCAGGAGTTCGTGCAGCGCCAGCCGCCCACGGTGCAGATCGGCGTCGTCGCCTTCAGCGAGGGCGGTCTCTCCGTGCAGGTGCCGACGAGCACCAAGGAAGATGTGCTCGCCGCCATCGAGCGCCTCGCGCCCCAGCGGGGCACCTCGCTGGGCGAGGGTATCCTGGCCGCCCTCAACGTGATCGCCGCCGATGCCGCCGGCGCCGATGGCCCGCCCACCCCGGTCGCCACCGCCGACCCCGCGACCGAGGCGGAGCCGCCCCAATACCCCTCCGCCGTGATCGTGTTGCTGAGCGACGGCGAGAACAACGCCCGCCCCGACCCGCTCGAGGCGGCGCAGTTGGCGGCCGCGAGCGGGGTGCGGATCTTCACCGTGGGCATCGGCAGCCCCGAGGGCGCTATCCTCCAGCTGGAAGGCTTCTCCGTCCATACGCAGCTGCAGGAGGCGGAGCTGCAGCAGATCGCCGAGATCAGCGGGGGAGCCTACTTCAACGCCGCGGCCGCCGATCAGCTCCCCGCCATCTACGATCAGGTCGCGACCCAGCTCGTGATCAAGCCGGAGCAGACGGAGATCACGGCCCTCTTCGTGGGCGCCGGCCTGCTCCTGCTGCTGCTCGGCGGCCTGCTCTCGCTCTTCTGGTTTAGCCGCATGCCATGAGGGCGCCTATGAACTTCCTCTGGCCTGGATTTCTGCTGTTGCTAGGGCTGATCCCGCTGCTGATCGCGCTCTACGTCTGGCTGCTGCGGCGCCGCCGTCGCTACGCGGTGCGCTACTCTAGCCTCTCCCTGGTGCGGGAGGCCCTGGCCGGCCAGTCGCGCTGGAGGCGCCACGTCCCCTTCGCCCTCTTCATGCTCGCCCTGGCCCTGCTGATCATCGCCCTCACCCGCCCGGTGACAGTGGTGCAGGTGCCCACCAACGAGACGGCGATCATCCTGGCGATGGATGTCTCCGGCAGCATGTGCTCCACCGACATTCCCCCCAACCGGCTGGCCGCCGCCGAGGCCGCCGCTCTCGACTTCATCGAGCGCCAGCCCGCCGGCACGCGGATCGGCATCGTTGCCTTCGCCGGCTTCGCTCAGCTCATCCAGCCCCCAACAACCGACCGGGCCGCCCTTGAGGCGGCGATCAACAGCCTGTACATTGGGCGCGGCACGGCGATCGGGCGCGGAATCGTCGAGGCCCTGGCCGCGATCGCCGAGGTGAACGACAGCGTCGCGCCCCCCGTGCGCGAGGGCGAGGTAACGCTCACACCCAGCCCTGCCCCCGCCCGCGACTTTGTCCCCGAGATTATCGTCGTGCTCACCGACGGCGTCACCACAACCGGGATCGACCCACTGCTGGCGGCGCAGCAGGCCGCCGAGCGGGGCGTCCGCGTCTACACGATCGGCTTCGGCACTGCCAACGGCTCCGGCTCTTCCTGCGGGCAGCAGTTCGGTGGCGGCTTCGGCGGTGGCTTCGGCGGCTTCGGCGGCGGCGGCTTCCGCCGCGGCATCGATGAGGCGGCCTTGGAGCAGATCGCCGAGATCACCGATGGCGCCTACTACGCCGCCAGCAGCGCGGGCGAGCTCCAGTCGGTCTTCGCCGACCTGCCGATCACCTTCTCAACCCGCGCCGAGGTGATGGAGATCAGCGTTGCCTTCGCCGCCCTCGGCGCCCTCGCCGCCGCCGCCGCCATCGGCCTCTCCATCACCCGCGGCGCTCTCTTCTGAGCGCCGGCGCTTGCTGGCACAGCCTGTGCAATTTCTGCTACGATAGATCCTATATCGCACCATTAAGACCTAAGAGATGCGGCAGGAAGGGCGGCCCGCTGCGGCCGCCCGCCAGAGGCGAGCCTGTCACCCACAACTGTACGAGAAGCGCGCCGCTCCTATGCAGCGCAGACCGGTCGGCGGATCAGCCCCAAGAAGAGTGAGACCTCATGGCGCTGCCAGCCGTAACGGAGCCTGAGCCCGAGGAGCAGTCGGAGCAGAGCGTCCAGCCTGCGCCCGAGCCGCAGCCTGTGCCCGAGCCGCCGCCCGCGCCCCAGCAACACGAAGGGTCGCTCCCGTACCTGCGGGGCCTCGACGGGCTGCGGGCGCTCGCGGTGCTCGCCGTGATGCTCTATCACGCCGATCTCCCTCTCTACGGCGGCTTCCTCGGCGTCGAGGCCTTCTTTGTCATCAGCGGCTTCCTGATCACCGCGCTGCTGCTCCGCGATTGGGAGCAGCACGGCCGGGTGCGCCTCGGCAACTTCTGGCTGCGGCGCGCCAGGCGCCTCCTGCCCGCCCTCGTGGTGTTGCTCGCCGCGGTGCTACTCGCCGCGGTCGTCTTGCTGCCCGGCAAGCTGCCCGAGCTGCGACGCGACACCCTCGCCGCCCTCGGCTATGTGACCAACTGGTATCTCACGCTCAGCGGCCAATCCTACTTCGACGCCCTCGAACGCCCTTCGCTGCTCCAGCACCTCTGGTCCCTGGCGATCGAGGAGCAGTTCTATCTGCTCTGGCCGCTGCTCTTCGGCCTCGCCATGCGCCTGCTCCGCCCGCGCGGCGCGCTCATGCTCACCCTGCTCGGCGTCGTCGCCAGCACCTGGCTCATGGTCGCTCTCTACGACCCCGGCGCCGACCCGTCGCGCATCTACTACGGCACCGACACCCGCGCCGCGGCCCTGCTGATCGGCTGCGCCCTTGCGATGGTCTGGTCACCTGGCCGCGCCCCTGTCCTCGCTCACCGGGCCGCCCCGCTCGCCTTCGACGTCGCTGGCCTGCTCGCCCTGGCTAGCCTGGTGGGCGCCGCGCTGCTGCTCAACGAGCAGCATCCGCTACTCTACCGCGGCGGCCTCAGCTTCGTCACCATCGCTACTGCCGTCGCGATCGCCGTGACCGTCCATCCCGCGGCGCGGCTGGTGCCCTGGCTACTGGAGCTCGCGCCCATGCGCTGGATCGGGCTGCGCTCCTACAGCCTCTACCTCTGGCACTGGCCGGTCTTTATGCTCACTCGTCCCGGCCTCGACATCGCCGGCACAACATGGATGCTGCAGCTCGGCCGCTTCGGGCTCACCTTCGTTCTCGCCGCCATCGCTTACAGCCTCGTCGAGCAGCCGATCCGCCGCGGCGCACTCGGCCAAATCTGGCGCGCCCTGCGCCGCCCATCGTCCGCAGCCGAGCCGCCCGAGCCCGCCGTCGAGTCCGGGTGGCGCCAGCGCTTCCGCCGCCAGGTTCCCGCGATCGCCAGCGGGCTGCTAGCGCTGAGCGCCATCGGCATCGGCGTCAGCCTTGCGCTTCCCGTCGCCCGTCGCGCCCAGATCTCCCTGGCCGAAGCCGCGGCGCCCACCCCCGCGCCTGAGCCCACAGCCCGGCCGACGATTCAGGCAAGCGTCGCCACTCCCGCCATCCCGGCCTCGCAGGACGATGAGCCGCGGGCCACACCGCACCCTACGGCGCCTTCCGAACACTCGATCTCCCCCGACTTGGCAGCGGAGCTGCAGCGCCTGCTGGACTCGATCGTCGCCGATGGCGAAGTCCCCGGCATGGTGCTGAGCGTGCGCCTGCCCGACGGCAGCACCTGGAGCGGCGCCAGCGGCATCTCCGACCGCGAGACCAGGACTCCGATGGAGACGACGACGCTGGTGCGGATCGGCAGCCTGAGCAAGATGTTCACCGCGGTGGTGGTGCTGCAGCTCGTCGAGGAAGGCGTCCTCGAGCTCGATGCCCCTATCGCCACATGGCTGCCGGATTTGCTGCCCAACGGCGATCAGATCACCGTCCGCCAGCTGCTCCAGCATACCACTGGCCTCTACGACTACCTGGAGGACCGCCGCTTCGTCATCCAGGCCTACGAGAACCCGAACCGGATCTGGCAGCCCCGGGAGCTCGTCGAGTACGCGCTCCAGTTCCCTCCGCTCTTCGAGCCAGGCGAAGAGGATAGCTGGGACTACTCGAGCACCAACTACGTCATCCTCACCATGCTCATCGAGGAGGTGACGGGCGATAGGCTGGCGGTTGCCCTCAGGGAGCGCATCTTTGAGCCCCTTGAGCTGCGCCAGACCTTCTCCGTGCCCCCCGAGCGCATCACTGGCGTGATGTCCCGCGGCTACTCTGAGAACACCGACCAGACGAGGGTGGCGCTCTCCTTCGCTTACGGCACGGCGAATATCGTCACTACCGTAGAGGATCTGCGCCGCTTCGGCGAGGCCCTCTTCGGCGATGAGCTCCTGACGCTGGAGAGCAGCGCGCTGATGCAGACCTTCGTGAACGGCAAGGGCCAGTACGATATGCCGGAGCTCGAGTATGGCCTTGGCCTCATGCGGAATCGCCTGCCAATAGATCCTGGCCCTGAGGATGCGCCCCGCGACCAGGAGCTCGGCCGTGTGATCGGCCATATCGGCGGCTTCGGCGGCTTCCGCGGCGCCCTCTGGTATGGCGTCGAGAGCGAGATCCTGATCGCCCTCGACGTGAATCAGGCCGCCACCGACCCGAACGACTTCGCCACCCTCGTCCTCGATCTGATCCTGGCCCACCAGGGCGGTTAGGCGGCAGCCCCGAGCGAACACCAATTACAGACGACCGGCTACCGTGAACCTGGCTGCGGTGGCTGGTCGTTCTCGTCTGTTCGACCATGCTCTCCCCCGTCCATCTGCGAGCCGGCGCGCCACTACCGTTTATAGTGTATGACGGCAGCTTGCGCTGTCGTCATCCTCTGCCCGCACCCTCTGTCGTTCACCGCCGGTCCTTCTCGTCCCAATGAACCAAGGGAAAACACTGTGACTCGAAGCTATCGCATCCCCTTTGCGTGGCTCGCCGTCGTCGTCCTCCTGCTCGGGTGCGTTGTTGCCACAGGCGCGCGGGCCACCCCGGTCCTCGCCGCAGCCGACGTCGCCAGTTGTGCGCCGCGCAGCGGCAGCGCCACTATCAGCGGCGTCGTCACCGCCAGCGGCACGCCGCTGAGCGGCGTGCAGGTCACCGCCTACACCGACTATGGCAGGTACGTGACAGCTGCCTTAACCGACACCAGCGGCGCCTACCAGCTCAGCAACCTGATCGGCGGCGCGTACCTGATCGAGTTCAGGCCCGCCACCGGCGCTTCGACAGGCGAGTGGTACCCGGATGCGGCCGGCCCGCTCACTGCGACGCCGGTCGTCGTGCCCACGGGCGGCGCGGTCAACGGCATCAACGCCGATCTGGCCGAAGGGGCCCGCTTCAGCGGCAATGTGGTGGGCCAGGGGGGAACCCCGCTGCAGAGCGTGGCCGTCACCGTCTACGACGCGAGCGGCCGGCAGGTGGCCTCGGCCACCACCGACGCCTCGGGGAACTACACGACCAGGCCGGGGTTGCCCAGCGGCAGCTACCGGATCGGCTTCGGGCGCGTGGGCAACTTCCTCGGCAGCTTCTATAACAACGCCGCCTCGCTCCAGGAGGCGACGCCGATCACCGTCACGGCGCCCGAGCTCCGCAGCGGCATTAACGCCACCCTGAGCCCGGGCGGCGGCATCACCGGCACAATCACCAGCGCCGCTACCGGCCTGCCCCTCAGCGGCATCATGGTCTCGGTCAGCGGCACAGGCGGCTCGGCCTACGCCTTCACCGGCGCCGACGGCGCCTTCACCCTGAGCGGCCTCGGCAGCGGCAGCTACGAGCTCAAGGCTGCGCCCTTGAGCGAGACGGTCAATCTTATTGCCGCCTCGCGCATGGTCGAGGTCGTCGCGCCCGAGATCACGGCCGGCGTCGACATCGCTCTCGCCGAGGGCGCAACCCTCAGTGGCACCGTCACAGGCCCCGGCGGCACACCGCTGAACGGGATCGCAGTGTTCGTCAGGGGTGACGAGCACAATTACCAGCGCTACGCCACCACCGACGCTGCCGGCCTCTACAGCTTCACCGCCATGCCGAGCGACAGCTACCAGGTGTTCTTCCGCCCCTCCGACTACATCCCCGAGGCCTACAACGACCAGCTCGACTTCGAGCAGGCCGAGCGGATCGTCCTCACCGCTCCGGAGACGGTGAGCGGCATCGACGCTGAGCTGGCGCCGGGCGCCAAGGTGAGCGGCACCGTCACCGAGGCCGGCACCGGCCTGCCGATCGAGGGGGTCTTCGTCGAGGTGCTCGACATGGAGGGCGTGCGGGTTGAGAGCGCCTTCACCAAGGCTGACGGCAGCTACGAGACGCCGACGACGCTCCCGAGCGGCAGCTACCTCGTGCGCTTCAACGCCGACGGTCGCTTTGCCTCGTGTACCTTCATCACCGCCTACTACGGCGGCGCGCTGCAGCAGGCGGACGCCGAGCCCATCACCGTCAGCGCGCCCACCCCGGTCACGGGAATCGACGCCAGCCTCACCCGCGGCAGCCTCCTCTACGGCCGGATCACCGACGCCGCGACCGGTGCGCCGCTCAGCAGCGGCCGGGTGGAGATCTACAATGAGCAGGGCAAATACGTGGCCACCGGCTACGTCACCTCGATCGGCGGCTGGTACACGGATGTTGGCCTGCCCAGTGGGAGCTACCGCCTGCGCTTCAGCGACGGAGACGGCGGCTACATCGATGAGTATTACGACGACGCCCTCACCTTCGAGGAGGCCACCCCCGTCGTCGTGAGCGCCCCCGACGATCTGACCGGCCTCGACGCCGCCCTCGCCAAGGGCGCCCTGATCAGCGGGCGCGTCATCGCTGGCGACAGCGGCGAGCCCTTCACCGATGGCTATGTGAAGGTCTTCGACGCGGACGGCCGCGACGTCGGCTACGGCTCGATCGAGGAGGACGGCAGCTATGTAGTGCGCGACGGCCTGCCCAGTGGCAGCTATCTGGTGGCTGCGTTCCCCTACGGCTCCGGGGGAGCTCTCGCCGCGGCCCTGGCCCAAGGCGGCGCTCCATCCGCGGCCGGCTACAGCCCGAGCTACTACGGCCGTGCCGTCACGCCCTCAGAGGCGACGCCCGTTGAGCTGAGCGCGCCGGCCCTCACCAGCGGCATCGATATCGTGATGCTGCGAGGCCTCTGGCTCCCCCAGCTGCGCCGCTAACTAGCGCGACAGATATCGGGAAGGAGCTGTACGGGCGGCCCGTCGTGGCCGCCCGCCCAGGGATCAGCTGGCCCATCTGGTGCCGCATAACGGCAGTATTTAGATCAAGTGCAGCTCCTCCTGGCGGCCGTCGAGCCAGGCCATCGTGCCGCCGGAGAGGACCGCATCCTCCTCCAGGGCGATCCGCACCTCCTGGCCATCCCACTCGGGCACGGCCGTGATCGCGTTCAGCTCGATCGAGTAGACCGTCTCGTCGAAGAGCGGGTAGTCGCCGTTGTTGGGCACGCCGCCCTGCTGATCCCACAGCCCGATCGTCGGGCCAGCGGCATGGCCGTGGTAGCCGAGCGGGTGGGTGTAGATGCTCGGCTTGAGCCCGGCCGCCAGGGCTCGCTCGCGGGCCGCCATCAGCACGGTGTTGCCCGTGCGGCCCACCTGCATCTCGCTCAGCAGGATATCCTGGAGCCGGTTGGCGGCGGCGAGGGCTTTCCGCAGCCCGGCCGGCGCCTCCCGCTCGCCCTCCCGCAGCACATAGGCGTGCTGCTGCTGGTCGGTGCAGAGGCCGAAGGCCACAAAGCCCACATCACACCAGAGCAGATCGCCGGGCTGGATCAGCGTGCGCGGCTCGTCGGCGTCGAAGCGCTGGCCGGGGGCCTGGATGGCGCAGTTCGGCTGGAACCAGGCCCGCAGCCCGTGATCGTGGATCGTCTGGCGCATCCACCAGCTCACGTCGTCTGTGGTGGTCTCGCCGGGGGTGATCACCTCCCGCGAGAAGGCCCTGGCGATCAGCTGGTGTCCCATCGCCACCAGCTCTGGGTAGACCGCCAGCTCGGCCGGGATGCGGCGCTCCAGCCAGCCCACCGCCAGCGCCTCGGCGCTCACCATACGCACCGAGAGCTCGGGGCCGAGGGCAGCCACCAGCCGCTCGTGCTCCTGATGGCTCAGGCCATCGGCGAAGGCGAAGGTCCGCGAGACGTTCACCCCGATCCGCCGCGGGTCGCGCTCCGCCACTACGCGCCGCAAACAGCTGTCCTGATCCTCCCGCTCGGGCTTCCAGACGCTCTCGTAGAGCCCGGCGTCCTCCGGCCCAACGCCCTCGTAGGCGTAGCGGCCGACGCTGAGGCGCTCCACGCTGCCGTCGGGGCGCCGGCTGAACACCAGGATGGTCCGGCGCCTGGCCGCCATCTCCGGCTCGGGGATCAGCGTCATGATCACCGGGTCCTCGTTATACTCGCGGGCGGCCACGATCCACATATCCAGGCCGCTCCGCGCCATCAGCTCGGGCAGCAGCGTATCGAGGCGCTCCCGCAGCCAGCGGTTGCGGATGGCCGCCTGCTCCCGCAGGGGCGGGATCGGGCCGAGGAACTTGCTCATCGCATCCTCTTCCTCTCTGTATTGGGTGTGCCGGGCGCCACGATTGTACGCGAAAATCGCCCCCCGCCCGCGTGGTACAATCCCGGCATCCCCGCGAGCTGATTGTGGATGTGGACGTCGAATGGCGCCCGCCTGTCCGCGATCCACAACCCAACGTTTGGAGGCGCCGATGCCTACCCTTGTGGCCCGTGACCCTGCGCCAGACCTGATCCTCCACGGAGGCGTTATCCATACGCTCTGGCCAGAGCTGCCCCGCTGTGCCGCCATCGCCTGCAAAGACGGGCGGGTGGTCGCCCTTGGCGACGATGAGGCCGTGCTGGCCCTCGCCGGCCCAGCCACGACACTTCTGGATCTTGCCGGCCGCACGGCTGTCCCCGGCATCAACGATGCCCACAACCATATGCTCGAGCTCGGTCTCAAGCTCGGACGTATTGCCCTGGACGACTGCGCCTCGATCGCCGAGATGGTCGAGCGGGTGCGGGAGGCTGCGACCCGCACCCCGGCGGGCGAGTGGATCGTCGGCGACGGCTGGAACGAGTCGCTCTTCGCCGAGGGCCGCCTGCCCACCCGCGCCGACCTCGACGCCGCCACCACCAGCCACCCGGTGCTGCTCAAGCGCTTCTTCAACATGGACGTGGTCAATAGCCGCGCCCTTGAGCTGGCCGGTATCAGCCGCCACACCGCTGATCCCCAGGGCGGGCTGATCGAGCGGGACGCCGCGGGCGAGCCTACCGGCATCCTGCGGGCCTCAGCCAAGCAGCTCTGTCGTAGGCTGCTCCCCGCGCCGACAGAGGCCGAGCTTGTGGAGGCCATCGTCGCCGCCGGGCGCGCCTATCACGCCGTTGGCATCACCAGCATCCTCGACCCGGGCCTGCGGCCGGCGGAGCTGCGGGCCTACATGCGCGCCCGCCGCGAGGGCATACTGCCGGTGCGAGCGAACCTCATGCCCTCCTGGCACGGCTTCCACGACGACGAGGGGCCGGCCGAGCTCGACGCCCGCGCGTCGGCTTTGGGTGCCTTCAGCGGCCTCGGCGATAGCTGGCTGCGGCTGGGCGCCCTGAAGATGGCGATCGACGGCGGCACCACCTCCCACACCGCCTGGATGTTCCAGCCTTTCCTCGGCGAGGAGAAAGTCCACGACTTCAACCGGCTCGACCCGGAGGAGCTGCGGGAGTTCTTCGCTCGCGGCCACAGCCTCGGCTGGGACATCGGCATCCACGCGATCGGCGACCGGGCCCACCACGAGGCCGCGGCGGCCTTCGCCGATGTGCTGGCGGAGATGCCGGGGGAGCATCGTCACAACCTCATCCACGGCTATTTTGCCAGCGAGGCAAGCCTGGAGCAGATGGCCCGCCACGGCTTGGCCGTCGTCATCCAGCCGACCTTCATCTACTACGAGGGCGACGACCTCTTCCGCGATGTGGGGCCGGAGCTGGCAGCCCGCTACAAGCCGGCCCGCACCTACCTGGATCGGGGCATCCGCGTGGTGGCCACCAGCGACATCCCCAGCACCGTCCACTACAATCCCTTCATCGGCCTCTACAGCCTGGTCACCCGCAAAACCTGGCGTGGCACCCTGATCGCCCCGCAGGAGGCGATCAGCCGCGAGGAGGCGTTGTACGCCTACACCGTGGCCGGCGCCTGGCTCACCCGCGAGGAGCACGAGAAAGGCCCGCTCGCTCCCGGCTTCCTGGCCGACCTGATCGTGCTCGACCGCGACTACTTCAGCTGCCCGGAGGAAGAAATCAAGGCGATTAATGTAGACATAACTATTATCGGCGGGAATGTCGTCTACCGGCGATGATCTGCACCCGATAGTGCCGCATCGAGAGCTGGAAGGGCGGCCCGTCGTGGCCGCTCGCTGCCAGGAGATCCTCACCCTATGGTGCCAGATAAGCCTCACGGCATCGAGCTGGAAGGGCGGCCCGTCGTGGCCGCCCTCCCTGAGTGAAGACAGGAGCAACCGGATGAAGCGCGACGAACTCCAGGAGAAGATCCTCAAGCTCTACCGCGACGAGCACGCGGCTCTCGGCGAGGCGGGCGGCCT